>JAUYED010000031.1 GCA_030691525.1 Bacillota bacterium
AGCCAAAATGTATCCCCCCGCGCGCCACATTGGGGCATGATATGTTCAGCTCTATCATGTGTACAGCCGTACCGCTCAGTTTTTCCGCCATTTCGATATATTCCTCAGCGGTTTCGCCCGCGATATTGGCAATGACGGCGGTGTTGGTGGTTAACAGCCAGGGCAATTCGTTTTGGATGAAGGCATCCACTCCGGGGTTTTGAAGCCCTACGCTGTTGAGCATGCCCGATGGCGTCTCCGCGATGCGCGGAGGCGGGTTTCCCTCCCGCGGCTTCAGCGTCAGCCCCTTGACGGCTATCCCCCCGAGCACGCCGATGTCGTAATATTCGTCATATTCCCTGCCAAACCCGAATGTTCCCGAAGCCGCTATCACGGGGTTTTTCAGCTTTATACCGCATATATTGATGGATAAATCGGGTGCCGTCATAATTCCACCTCCATCAGGTCAAAAACAGGCCCGTCCCTGCATACTCTCGCATAATGCCATTCGCCGTCTTTTACGCTCTTGCAGCTGCAAGTCAGGCACGCGCCCACGCCGCACCCCATCCGCTCCTCCAAGGAGACCTGGCAGGGTATGTTCCTGCCTTCGAGCAGCGCTTTTAGAGCTTTCAGCATGGGCAAAGGCCCGCACGCCAGTATCATATCGGGTGCATCCTTTTGTAATTCTCTTTCAAGTAATTGTATGATATTTCCCTTTTCGTCCGCAGAACCATCATCCGTAGAGAGATAAATGCTTTTGCATGCTTTTTTGAATTCTTCTATCTGATAGACCGAATCCTTGTTTTCGAATCCGATGAAAGCGCTTGCTTTTCCTCCGAGCCGCTTCGCCGCAAAAAGCAGGGGCGCAGCTCCCATGCCTCCCCCGCACAGCCATACCCTGCCCCCGTTTTCGGGTAAGGCAAACCCTCTGCCAAGCGGGCCGAGTGCATCTATTTCTTCCCCCGGGGAAACACATGCAAGCGCGGCCGTCCCCTCGCCGACAATCTTATAAACAAGGTCAAGTGTCCCATTCTCTATGTCCACGTCGTTCACCGAGAATGGGCGGCGGAGTATCAGGTGCGGCATGTCCGGGACCAATAAATGTATGAATTGTCCCGGAGCACAGGAAGCGGCGGCTTCGCCATTCAGCGTCATCAGGTATGTGTCTTTAGCGATCCGCACGTTTTTTAGGACGATGTGATGGCTCATTCTTTTTTAGCCCTTCTCTATCTTCAATATATCCGTCAAGCTCATGATCCCTGTTTTTTTGCCTTTTTTCTGGCCTTTGATGCACTGCACCAGCGCCCTCGCCGTATCCAGGGAGGTCAGGCAGGGTATCCTTCTTTCCACTGCCAGCCGGCGCAGCTTGAAACCGTCCCGCGCAAATTTGCGCCCGCGGGTAGGCGTATTGATGATCAAGCTGAATTCGTCTATCCGGTCAATTATATTGTTTTCCCCTTCCCCTATCTTCCCGATGGTCGTCGCAGCCACATAGTTGAAGTTCAGTACATGCGCTGTGCCCGAAGTGGCATATATGTCGAATCCCAGCGCGTCCAGGTCGGCGGCGATGCGTACGAGCTCCTGTTTGTCGTTGTCCGCCACCGTCAGCAGCGCCTTCCCCCCGTCGGGTATCTTCATGCCCGATGCGAGAAGCCCTTTGTACAGTGCTTCGTAGTAGTCCGTGGATACGCCGAGGACCTCTCCCGTGGATTTCATTTCCGGCCCTAAGCTCACTTCCACGTCGGGAAGCTTCTCCAGCGAGAAAACGGGGACCTTGATGGCTATGATGCCCTTTGGTTTATGTAAACCTACCCCGAATCCCATGTTTACTATCTTTTCGCCCAGCGAAGCCAGCGTCGCTAAATAAACCAGAGGTATCCCTGTCACTTTGCTGATATATGGCACTGTGCGCGAAGAGCGCGGGTTCACCTCTATGACATACAGGTCGTCTCCCGAGCGGATGAACTGGATGTTGACCATGCCTATCACATTCAATCCCTTTGCAAGCCGCTGTGTATAGTCCAATATCTTCTCTTCGATGTGCGTAGGGATGGTCTGTGATGGGTATACGGATATGCTGTCCCCCGAGTGCACGCCGGCGCGTTCTATATGTTCCATTATGCCGGGGATGAGGATATTTTCCCCGTCGCATATCGCGTCCACTTCCACTTCCGTGCCTGTGACGTATTTATCCACGAGTATGGGGTGCTCCTGCGCTTCGCGGTTGATTATGCGTATGTAGTCGCGGATGCTTTCTTCGTCGTATGCGATCTCCATGCCCTGCCCCCCGAGCACGTACGAAGGGCGCACGAGCACCGGGTAGCCCAGCTCCTTGGCAGCGGACACGGCCTCTTCCTCTGTGAATACCGTCTGCCCCGCCGGCCGGGGTATGGCAAGCCGCTCAAGGAGCGCGTCAAATTCCTCCCTGTCTTCCGCCATGTTGATGTATTCCAAGCTCGTTCCAAGTATTTTATATCCCATTTTGTGCACGCTCTTGGCAAGTTTGATAGCCGTCTGTCCGCCGAACTGCACCATAACGCCTACCGGTTTTTCCTGCTCAAGTACGTTCCACACCTCTTCGGACGTCAGCGGCTCGAAATACAGCCGGTCTGAAGTGTCAAAATCCGTGGAAACTGTCTCCGGGTTGTTGTTTATTATCACCGCCTCGTACCCTGCCTGTTTCAGCGCCCAAATGCAGTGCACCGAGCAGTAGTCAAATTCTATGCCCTGTCCTATGCGTATCGGCCCCGAACCAAGCACCACGACGGTCTTGTCCCCCGCCGGCTTTGCTTCGTTCTCCTCATCATAGCTTGAATAATAATAGGGGCTGATGGCTTCGAATTCCGCGCCGCATGTATCCACCATTTTGAATGTAGGCAGTATGCCGTATCGCTTTCGCATTGCGCGTATTTCGAGCTCGCTTTTCCCCGAGTACTGCGCGAGGGCTGCATCGGATACGCCCATCTTCTTTGCGCTTTTCAGCGATCCTTTATCAAGTGCCGCCCCCGTCTTTTTGAGCAGCTCCTCCATTTCCACCATGTTTTTCAGCTTGTCTACGAACCACATGTCCATCGTTGTCATATTGGAAAGCGTCTGCATGCTTACGCCCCGCCGGATGGCTTCGGCGATAGCGAAGCAGCGCTCATGGTCCTGCAGCTTCACCTTTTCAAGAAGCTCCGCATCATTCATCCCCTGGATGGGCGCGTATTCGAGCGAATACATCCCCAGTTCCAGGGAGCGGATCGCCTTATACATGGCGGATTCGAAGTTCGCCCCGATGGACATGACTTCGCCCGTGGCTTTCATCCTTGTGCCCAACCGCTTATCGGCATATACAAATTTGTCGAAAGGCCATCGCGGGAATTTCACCACGCAGTAGTCAAGCGTCGGCTCAAAGCATGCGAAGGTCTTGCCGGTGACGCCGTTTCTGATCTCCCCGAGGTCGTACCCGATGGCGATCTTGCTTGCAACTTTGGCGATAGGGTAGCCCGTCGCTTTGGAAGCGAGTGCGGAGGAGCGCGAGAGCCGCGGGTTCACCTCTATAACGTAGTAGTCCATGCTTTTTGTATCCAGCGCGAACTGGATGTTGCACCCGCCTTCTATCCTCAGCGCACTGATTATCTTCAGCGCCGCGGTGCGCAGCATCTGGTGCTCTTTGTCGCGCAGCGTCTGAGAAGGCGCCACCACTATGCTGTCTCCGGTATGGATGCCTACAGGGTCCACATTTTCCATGTTGCAGACGGTGATGGTATTTCCTTTTGCATCACGTATGACCTCATATTCGATCTCTTTCCACCCCGAGACGCATTTCTCGATAAGGCACTGCTGCACGCGGCTTGCGCGCAGGCCGTCTCTGGTTATATCGCGAAGCTCTCCTTCATTGTACGCTATGCCTCCCCCTGTGCCCCCGAGTGTATATGCAGGGCGCACGATGAGGGGATAGCCGTTCTCATCCGCAAAGCGCACCGCTTCTTCAACCTTCGTTGCGATGATGCTTTCAATGACGGGCTGGCCTATCTCTTCCATCGTCTTTTTGAATTCTTCGCGGTCTTCCGCCTTTCTTATGGCCTCCACGTTCGTGCCGAGCAAACGCACGCCCATCTTATCAAGGAAACCGCATTCAGCCAGCTCGCTTGCGAGGTTCAGCCCCGTCTGCCCGCCCAGCGTGGCAAGCAGGCCATCGGGTTTCTCTCTGGTGATTATCTTTTTTATGAATTCGGCTGTCAGCGGCTCAAGATAGACCTTGTCGGCTATGGCGTTGTCCGTCATTATGGTGGCGGGGTTGCTGTTTATCAGCACCACTTCCACGCCCTCTTCTTTGAGCGCCCGGCATGCCTGCGTCCCTGCATAGTCAAATTCCGCCGCCTGCCCGATGATTATGGGCCCGCTGCCTATCACAAGCACTCTTTTGATGTCGGGGTTCTTTGGCATACTTCTTCTCCTTATATTTGAACTCTATAACTGCAAGTTAAAATCTGTATTTCCCCGCGTTTTTCAGCGCCTCTGAGATATCTTCCCTCATTCTCAGCGCTTCCTTCCGCGCCGCGCTTTCAGGATCCATCCCGCGGTTATCCGGGTTCCTGTATGCAAGCAGTATGCTCCGTGATGCGTTCACGATGGCGCCCATCCCGTTATCGTCGAAGCATCCCGCGATATCGCTTCCTTTCCCGCCCTGCATGCCGTATCCGGGCACGAGGAAGAATACTCCTTTGAGCTTTTTCCTCAGGGCTTCCCCTTGAGCAGGGTACGTCGCCCCCACAACGGCGCCTATGGAACTGTAACCGCAACGCCCCATTATGCCGCTCCCCCACTGCATCACGTATTCTCCCATGGTCTCATAGAGCGGCTTTCCGTTTGCGAATAGGTCTTGCAGCTGTCCCGAAGAGAGGTTAGATGTCTTTACAAGGATAAATATCCCTTTTTTATGTTCCCTGCACTGGTCAATGAAGGGCTGCACCCCGTCGCTCCCAAGGTATGCGTTCACTGTCGCGAAGTCTACATCGAACGCGGCTTTTTCGCTTTCCCCCAGTGCCGTCTTCCCAAGATATGCTCTTGCATACGCCTGCGAAGTATCTCCTGTGTCGCCACGCTTTACGTCCGCGATGGTGATGAGCCCTCTGCTTTTAGCATATTCGAGCGTTTCCGCAAACGCCTTCATCCCCTCATGGCCGTACATCTCATAGCACGCCGCCTGCACTTTCACCGCAGGGATTATGTCATATAGCGCGTCTATCAGGCGCTTGTTGTATTCGAGGATGAGTTTCGAAGCCCGGGCAAAAGTATCCGCCTTTGATCCTTCGGGCACGTATTCCAGCCAGGTGTCAAGCCCTGCTGCGCTGGGGTTCCCTTTTTCCTTTATCGCGGCATACAGCCGGTCTATCGCTGTACCGGATTTCTGCAATTCCATATCTTTTTCACCTTTCAGTGTCAAATTACTTTTCCGTCCCTGACCGCCCATTTCCCGCCGATGACTGTATGAATGACTTTTCCCGCCAGCTTTTGGCCGAGGAACGGCGTATTTTTCCCGAGCGATACCATGTCTTCCTTTTTGAGTACGTACTCCGCATCGAGATCAACTATCGTTATGTCCGCTTCCCCGCCTTGGGTTATCGCTCCGCCTTTGATGCCGAGTATTTTACACGGGTTGTATGAGAGCAGCGAAACCATCCTTTCTAGTCCCATTTTTCCCGCTTTGACCAGGTTCATATAGCTCAGCGAAAACGCTGTTTCCAGCCCTGATATGCCGCTTGCTGCGTATGCAAATTCCACGTTCTTATCGTCTTCGTGGTGCGGGGCGTGGTCTGTCGCTATACAGTCTATAGTCCCGTCGCAAAGACCGGCAATGATAGCTGCGGCGTCCTCCTTCGTCCGGAGCGGCGGGTTCACCTTTGCGTTCGTATTGAACCCCCTTACCGCCTCGTCCGTCGCCGAGAAGTAGTGCGGTGCGGTTTCACAGCTCACCTTTACGCCCGCCTTTTTCGCCTGCCGGATGATCTCTACGGAGCCGGCCGTGCTGACGTGCGCTATATGCACCCTTGCATCATACGTCCCAGCGAGTATGGCGTCCCTAGCAACCATCACTTCCTCGGCTGCGCGGGATATCCCCTTCAATCCCAGCTCTGTGGATACCACGCCCTCGTTCATATGCCCTTCATTTGCAAGCAATATATCCTCGCAGTGCGATATTACCAGCATATCGAAGTTTTTGGCATACACGAGCACGTTTTTCATCAGGTTGGCGTCCATCATCGGCCTGCCATCGTCCGAGACCGCGACCGCGCCCGCTTCCTTCAGCTCTCCCATCTCCGCCAGCGCCTCTCCGCGAAGGCCTGCCGTCACCGCGCCGACGGGGTAGACTTTCGCGTATCCGGCCTCTGCCGCACGGGATTTTATATAGCCGATCACAGCGGCGCAGTCTGCCGGCGGGTTTGTGTTCGCCATGCAGGCGATGGCGGCATACCCTCCGCGCGCGGCGGCCATTGCGCCCGTTCTGATCGTTTCCTGATATTCGTACCCGGGCTCGCGCAGGTGGCAGTGCATGTCGAAAAAGCCGGGCAGCACATGCTTTCCGGCGGCCTCGATGATCTCCGCGCCGTTTATTTCAATGCCCTTTTCGATTTTGGTTACCCTGCCGCCTTCTATGAGGACGTCATACGCCCCGTTTTTCTCCCCGTGGGGGTTTATCAGCGTCCCGTTTTTTATGAGCAGCTTCATGTCAGTTGCCCCTCCTCGTCATCAGATAGAGCAGCGCCATGCGCACCGCTACGCCGTTTGTGACCTGCTCCCTTATCACCGATTGCTCACAGTCCGCTACGCTGGAGGGCATTTCCACGCCCCGGTTCACAGGCCCGGGGTGCATCACCAGTGCGCCCGGTTTGGCATGGCTTATAACTTCGGGGTTCAGCGAGAAGTATCTTGCGTACTCACGGAGCGACGGAAAAAGCCCGCTTTGCTGCCTCTCTTTCTGGATGCGCAGTCCCATCACCACATCAGCATTTTTGACTGCTTCACGCACGTCTGTCGTCGTTTCCGCACCGAAGGAGTTTAGCCCGGGCGGCATCAGCGTCGCCGGTCCGGCCAGCATGACGCGCGCGCCCATTTTTGTGAGCCCCCAGAGGTTGCTTCGCGCCACGCGGCTGTGGAGCACGTCCCCCACGATGGCGACCTTGACGCCCTTTAAAGCCCCCAGCTTTTCTCTTATTGTGAACATGTCAAGGAGCGCCTGTGTGGGGTGCTCGTTCATGCCGTCGCCTGCGTTTATCACTCCCGCTTCTACGTGCTTCGCCAGAAGGTGCGGTGCTCCGGAGCACGGGTGGCGGATTATTATGATGTCTGCGCCCATCATGTCCAGCGTCTTTCCGGTATCTATCAGCGTCTCTCCTTTGGCCACGCTGCTGGTATTCGCCGAAACGCTCGCAAAGGCAGCGGACATGTACTTTCCGGCCAGTTCGAACGATACGCGCGTCCGTGTGCTGTTCTCATAAAAGAGCGCGACGATGGATTTCCCCAGCAGATGCGGCGTTTTCTTGCTGTCCTGCATCAGGATCTGTTTCATCACGGCCGCATTATTCAGTATTTCCTCTATTTCATGCGCCGGCAGCTCTTTCATGCCGAGCATGTCCTTGCTTGACAGTGCCATACTTTCATCCCCCGATCCCTTTTTATTTCCCCCTGTCAGCCAGCGCCACTTTATCCTCGCCGTCTGTTTCCGCCATGCTCACATTGACTGTCTCGTCTTTCGAGGTAGGCACATTTTTGCCGACGTAGTCCGCACGGAAGGGCAGTTCCCTGTGCCCCCTGTCTATGAGCACCGCGAGCTGTATGCATTCCGGCCGGCCGTTGTCTACCAGAGCGTCTATCGCGGCGCGCACCGTCCTGCCCGTAAAGAGTACATCGTCAATCAGCACTATCTTTTTTCCCGTCACCCTGAAAGGGATGTCCGTGCCGTTGATGATCGGGTGCTCCGCGAGCGTGGAAAGGTCGTCCCTGTACCAGGTTATGTCCAGCACCCCGACGGGTACTTTTTTGCCTTCAGCCGCCTCGATTATCCCGGCTATCCTCTGTGCCATGGGGACTCCTCTTCGCTGGATGCCTACGAGGGCGAGGTCTTCCGCCCCGCGGTTTTTCTCCATGATCTCGTGTGCTATGCGCACCAGTGCGCGCTCTACCGCCTGCGCGTCCATTATCAATGTCTTTTCGTTCACTGGTGATTCCTCCATACTTAGCAAAAATGCCCTGCCCTATTAAGGCAAGGCACGATAAACCGCAAAGTCATCAAAGCTATCCATTTTTATCCGCCTTGCCGGCCTCTCTGGACCTGCTTAAAGGCTCTTTTATTTGAATGAAGTATAGCACGTAAATACGGGTTTGTCTATAGTAAATTAATAAAATTTGAAAAACCACACCGGCTTTTATGCACTATTTATACATTATCCTTGTATAATAATACATTAAACTTTATCCTTTAACATTTTTAAGTATTTAATAATAGACGCAAATCCAAGAAATACACTACCAAATATAATACCCATAGCCCAAGTCAAAAACATTACATCCACACGAAACACACTATTTCCATATGCATCAACCATAGAAGCAGCACCTACAATACCTGATATAAAAAATAACACAAAACAAAGTATAGCTACAGTAATTAACCATCCTCTCATTTAACAACACTCTCCTTATCCTT
>JAUYED010000080.1 GCA_030691525.1 Bacillota bacterium
TTTCCCGCTTCCCGCACGTCCGGCGATTATGCGCATGAGCAATTCTTGATACGGCCCCCTTAAATCAAGGAAAAGATTTCATATTGGATTATACAATGATTATAATACATGCGCCGTCCATGCCGCCAGAAAGAAAAGCAGTATTTCATTTCATGTCAAATTAAAAGTATGGCATCAGCTAAAAAGAATCTCTCTTACCGTTTAATAACCACTTTCCTAACCTCTCCAACGCCATTACACTATTCTTGCAAGAACCCAACACTCCGATGGGTGTCGGTGAATTATTGTGCCTGTAGTCCCGTAGGGACGAAAGGCCAATTCTGAGCCGACACCCAAACCAAAAGCACCCTCCCGTTTAATAATAACTTCGACATCCTCCTAACTCGTTAACGGGAGGGATAGGGGTAGGCAGCTTCACATACCCGTACTATATCCGATGGGGTCTGGGGCTGTAGCGCGACCGAGAGTCCCGTAGGGACGCAGGGAGCGGTACCGCCCCAGCGGGGTTTTGGGTACTTTTGTACCGGTACAAAAGTACCGCCAGCCGCAGGCGTAAAACCCTATAGAAATGACCCTTATCTCCTTTGACGCTTATTAACCGCTCTATAATCACTCCTCTGTCTCTCCCCCCAGATATAAAAAACCGGGCAGGTTGCCCTGCCCGGCCTTGGTGGGAACGGCATATCTACAAAAGTATGCAGAGAATGCCACCGCTCCCCTCGTTGATGATGCGCTGCAGCGTTTCCTGTATCTTTTCCTGCGCGTCCTCGGGCATTCTGTAAAGCTTCTTTGAAAGCCCCTCTTTGACCAGCTCATGGAGCGATTTCCCGAAAAGCTCCGTATCCCATATCGCCTGGGGGTTGTTCTCAAATTCGCCGAGCAGGTATTGCACGAGCTCCTCGCTCTGCTTCTCCGTACCCACTATTGACGAAATCTCTGTGGTAATGTCCACGCGCATCATATGCAGCGATGGGGCGCTCGCCCTGAGCTTGACGCCAAAGCGGCCTCCATGCTTTATGATTTCGGGCTCTTCCAGCTTCAGCTCTTCCATTGAAGGCGCCACCAGCCCGTAGCCCGTTTCGCGGACGCTCCGGAGCGCCTTCTCCACCCTGTCGTACTCTTTCTTGGCTGTTACCAGCGATTTCATTATGGCCACGAGATGGTAGTCGCTCTCTATCGGGTAGCCGCATTCGTCGCCGAGTATCTTGTAAAAGATACCTTCCTTCGGCTTCATGTCAAGTACCATTTCACCGTTCCCGAGGTTCATGGTTTCCAGCGTGGGCATGTTCATGTATTCCGTTTCGGGCATCTTTTGAGGAACTCCCGGCACTTCCCTGACCTTATCCATGTCGGATGTGGCATTTCTCAGCATTTCGAGTATGGATCGGATCAGCCAGTGTTCAGGCGAAAGCGCGAGTATCCATAGCGGCAGGCGCAGCCGCATGCGCCTTATCGGGAATTCATGAAGTATCATTTCAAGCATGTCGCTCACGTCTTCGGCGGACATGTTCATCACGTCCAGCGTTATGACCGGGACGCCGTATTTTTTGGATAACGAATCGCGCAGTTTCGACGTATCGTCAGACCCCGGCACAGCGGTATTGAGTATTATGACGAATGGCTTGTTGATCGCCTTCATTTCGTGGACGACGCGCTCTTCCGCTTCTATGTAGCTGGACCGGGGGATATCCGTGATCGTCCCGTCCGTGGTTACGAGAACGCCTATGGTGGAGTGCTCCCGTATGACCTTTTTCGTGCCCATTTCCGCGGCTTCTTCGAACGGGATGTCATAGTCGTGCCACGGGGTCCTCACCATCCGGGGGGCTTCGTCTTCAAAGTACCCTCTCGCGTCCTTGACCATGTACCCTACGCAATCCACCATCCGCACCCTCATACCGCCTTTTTCCATGATGGTGATAGGCACCGCCACATTGGGCACGAATTTTGGCTGCGTCGTCATGATGGTCCTTCCCGTTCCGCTTTGCGGGAGCTCATCCACCACCCGCTCCTTGTCGTGGGTGTCTTCCATGTTTGGAAGGACGAGCAGGTCCATCACCCTTTTGATGAATGTTGACTTCCCCGTCCGTACGGGGCCTACCACGCCGATATAGATGTCCCCGCCCGTCCTTTCGGCGATATCGCGATAGAGATCAAATCTATCCATATATTACTCCCCCCAAGAAAATACGATTTACTCGCTGTGAACATTAGATATATATTACGTTTGGGGAATAAAAATGACGCGAATCGCTTTTGCTTTTCGCGCCATCGTTTTTTATTGTTTCAGGTCTTTTTCCGATGCTATGCCTTGCCTGCTCCGGTATCATGCTCATCTGCTTTGGATCTTCTGAATAATCTGGGCATTTTCCGGAATTTCAGCTTCCTTTCCTTTCCCGTTAAAAGCCGGACAATGTTCTCCCTGTGCGAAACGTACGCGAGGATGAATACCAGGCCCATGCCGATATATATCGCTATCCGCGCCGGCAGATCGCCTTCCATCCTCGATACCAGGTTGATATTGTCCGCAAGCGCTTTGATCTCGTGCGTCAGGTGCGTAAGGTTGCGGACTATCACAGTTGCGGTTACCATCAGCACTCCCAGGAGGGAGCCGATAGATACTATCCTGGTAACAATAATGAGGACGAGAGCCACAGCAAACAGTATCGAGGTTTCTATCGGGAAGAGGACCAGCAGCATGCCTGCGGTCGTGGCTATGCCCTTGCCGCCTTTGAAATTGAGGGACACAGGCCAGTTGTGCCCCACAACGGCTGAAACTCCGGCTATTACGCCGCCTATCTCCCCCGCCAGGACCACGCCAACGAGGGCTGCGATGCCGCCCTTGAGCACGTCGCCTAAGAAAGTGACGATCCCCAGTCCCGTTCCCAGCATGCGCATCACGTTGGTCGTCCCTGCGCTTTTGCTCCCGTACTTTCTCACGTCTTTCCGCGCTACAGCCATCCCGATGAGATAGGCGGTAGATATATTGCCAAGCGAATACCCTGCTACTGCCGAAGCAAGGAACATTACATATACCAGCCAGTCCATGCCTATTCCCCCCATTAAAGCCGTAGATTTGGGAATTATCAGTAGTATAGCATGTTTTTACAGGTCAAGGAAGCTATTCACCCCTGTTTCTCAATTTCAGCCTTATAGGAGTGCCCATAAAATCGAAGGTGTCCCGAAAGTTGTTTTCAAGATAGCGTAGATATGAGTAATGCATCAGATCCGAATTGTTGACGAAGATCACGAATGTAGGCGGCTTTACTGATACCTGTGTGCCATAAAATATTTTCAGGCGTCTACCCTTATCCGAAGGGGGCTGCCTGGCGGAAACCATCTGGGACAGCACTTCGTTGAGCACGCCCGTGGGGATGCGCCTTTCTGCATTCTGGCAGATTATATCCACCATCTCCAGGGCTTTATTCACCCGCTGCCCCGTTTTTGCACTGATGAATACCTCCGGCGCATAGTCCATGAATGCAAAGTCTCTTTTGATATCCTGTTTGAATCTTTCCACAGTGAAAGTATCTTTTTCGATCTTGTCCCACTTATTCATCACTATCACGCACGGCTTGCCTTCCTCGTGCACGAAACCGCCTATTTTTACGTCCTGCTCCGTCACCCCGTCGCACGCGTCTATCACGAGCAGGGCGGCGTCGCACCTTCTGATCGCCGCAAATGCGCGAACCACGCCGTAGTATTCGACGGACTGCTCTTCGATGCTCCGCTTCTTACGGATACCCGCCGTGTCTATGATGACATACTTTTTCCCTTCACGCTCAAAAGGAGTGTCTATCGCGTCGCGAGTGGTGCCCGGCGCCTCGCTGACGATAGTCCGCTCTTCGCAGAGGATCGCGTTGACGAGGGAGGACTTGCCTGCGTTGGGCTTCCCCACCACTGCGATCCTGATGCTTTCTCCGTCCTCTTCCTCCGCCCCCGGCTTGGGGAAATGGAGCACGGCTTCGTCGAGCATTTCTCCTATCCCCAGCCCGTGTTCTGCGGATATAAGAAAAGGCGTTCCCACGCCAAGTGTGTAAAACTCTGCAGCGTCCGCTTCCTGCCTGATGGTGTCTATTTTGTTTACGGCTAAAACGACGGGCTTTTTCGTCTTGCGGATGAAATGCGCCACTTCTATATCCGTCGGGTTGATGCCTTCGCGGCCGTCAACGATGAATATGATGACGTCCGAGGTTTCGGCGGCAAGCTGTGCCTGTATGAGCATCTGCCTGTAGATCCCATCAGCGCTTTGCGGCTCCATCCCGCCAGTGTCAATGACGGTAAATTTTCTGTTCCGCCATTCTGCGTCCGCATAAATCCTGTCGCGGGTGACTCCGGGTACATTTTCGACGATGCTTATCCTTCCGCCCACGATCCTGTTGAAAACCGTGGACTTCCCGACGTTAGGCCTTCCCAGTATGGCTACAAGTGGCTTCGTCATTGCCGCCCTCCACTTCGCCCAGAGCCGCCCTCATCAGCGCCTCTCCGTCAACCTCGACAGGTCTTATCTTTATACCGAGCATCCTTTCCGCTTCGGCGACGCTCATGCCGTCCAGAAACACCGTTTCCCCGCTTTTGAGCATAGAGCGGGGTATCAGGAGCTCGTTCCCAAGGTCTTTTCTTTTCAGCTGTTCCGTCATGTCTTTTCCGACGACCAGTCCGGAGACGGTTACCCCTTCACCGAAAAACTTATTGACTACCGGGTAGGCGGTCGCTTCAACACCCGTTTCATTTGTCAGCTTTTTTAGGAGCCCGTTCATCTTTTTGTTTATCATCGTGCCTGTACACAGCGATATCTTCCTGCATTTTTTTATTTCCGGCAGGTCCAGCAGCGCTAAGCAGAATTCGCGTTCAAGTTTGCGCCACATCCCGACACCATTCTCAAGCTGGGGAAAATCCTCATAATCCTCGTATTCAGGCAGCTCCCTGCCGTATGAAAGATACATTTCGTCTGCAGCAAAGACCCATGGCTTCCCCTGGTCAATCAAACTCCTCCTTTGCCAAACGTGTACCAGTTCGATGATCTCTTCCACCTCTTTCCGGTTCAACCGCCGGATCGGGTACAGTCCTTCGCGGTGCTTCGTCAGCCCTACGGGCACGACGGCTACGGACTCTGAATACGGGCAGAGCATATAGAGGTCTTCAAGAGTGCGTTTCAGCGCCTCGCCGTCGTTTATGCCGGGGACCACCACTATCTGCACGTGGAAGTGTGCTCCGATGCTTGCAAGCCGCCGGAGCTGCTGCATGATATTGCCGGCTTTGCTCCCCATTATGCACCTGCGGATATCCCTGTCTGTCGAATGGACTGATATATATAGCGGAGACACGCGGTATTTTTTGATCCGCTTCATGTCCTGCGAAGAAATATTGGTCAATGTCGTGTAATTTCCCATCAGCGTAGATAATCTCCAATCATCGTCTTTGAAATATAAAGGCGCTCGCATCCCTTTGGGGAGCTGGTCTATAAAACAGAAAATACATTCGTTCCTGCACGCCCGCGGGGCATCCATTAAAATATCCTCATATTCGATGCCAAAGTTGAAAGCGTCATAATTGCCCGCCTCCGTTTCGATCACTTCCCCTTCCGGCCCTCTGAAAGCAAACCGCACCTTCTCTCCGGCCGTTTCGTAGGCGTAATCAATAGCATCCCCTATGCGTTTCCCGTTGACGCTCAGGAGCTCGTGTTTTTTTGTCAAGTCCGATCTTTCAGCGGGCGAGCCCTGTTCCACTCTTGCAATTTTATGCGTTTTATATTCCATAGAAGGCCTTCTTTTATATGATGATTACATTTTTAATTTTAGCATACTCTTACATGAAAAACATATAGAAAATCTGAATAATGAACCATGACGTCTGTCATTGCTTCGGAGCATCAGCAACGCGGCAATTTCTTGGTCTGTAATTTCAAGTAGTTTAATCGGTACAACAATCCGTCCTTCTCTCCTCTGCCGCTCTATAACCTCTTCATTACCGCTTTATAGAGGGACAGCACATTTCCCAAAAAGGCCGGGGCTTATGCCCTTGGGGGCGCAGCCCCCAAGGGGTACTGTTCCCCTCCCGATCTCCCAACCCGTATTATCTCTCCGATTGTTAACGGG
>JAUYED010000034.1 GCA_030691525.1 Bacillota bacterium
GTCTGCTCCATAATCCGCCAGCCGCCTCGCGATCTTCTGCTCCCAGGCGTTGTTTTTCAGCTGATACTCTGCGCCCCAGTGCATCACCATGACGATGAATTCCGCCCCATCGGCGCGCATCGCATCAATTTCGGCCTTTACCTTCAGCATTGCTTGCTCAAATCTGCCGCATGAAAAGACGTTTATCAGCCCTTTGGTCGCTTCGGAAAGTCCGGCGTTTACATGAGAGGTAAAGTTTCCAAAACCGATTTTGATGCCGTTTTTTTCGATGACCGCATACGTTTTCTGGTTCTCGTCGGCCTTGGTGCCGATCACTGTGAACCCCTTGTCGCGCAGCAGCTGAGTCGTGCGAAAAAACCCTTCGTCTTTCGTATCCCGGATATGGTTATTGGCTGTAGCCATTACGTCGAACCCGGCATAAGCAAGCGCGTCGGTTATAGTATCCGGGGCATTGAAGCGCGGGTAGCCCTTGTACGGCGTTTTTCCTGACATCGTCATTTCGAAATTCGCCAGCGCGATATCGGCCTTAGAGACGATAGCCCTGATGTAGTCGTAGTCCGCCTTGAAATCGTAGGCGTTCCCGTTGCGGTGATTATCAAGCTGCGTCTGGTGCATCATCACATCGCCCGCAAAAAGGAGCGTGGCCTCTTCCCCCGCGGCTCTGGCAGCAGATGGAATACAGAAGCAAAGGGCAACTGTTGCAGCAGTCACCAGGGCTGCGGCGATGCGGAGCGTTTTCCTCAAATCTATATCCTCTCAAGTTATAATAGTTTTTTAGAATTACATAATGACGCAGGGCGCCTTTTATGCTTCCTGCAGCTCTTTGTTAAATTGCAGCCCGTGTTACTGTCACAGTATAGGTTTTAACTACCGTGCCCGACTGTGATGTTACTACGATGATAACGTCCGTGCTCCCTCCTGCAGGCAGTGTAATAGTCTTTGATGAAGTAACGCGTCCGTTGATCCTTATTTTTGCGTATCTATCAATTTTTTTGGCATATATCTTTATGCTGGATTTTGCCGCAGGCAGGCTGACAGTGTATGCCAAGGTGTCTTTATCAAATGCAGGAGCTATAGGGTAAAGCACCGAGTTTGTTCTTATCAGCGACAGATCCGCGTTGGTGCTCGGCGCCCGCGAGATGACGACGGTATATCTCTTTGTTACGCCCGCCTGCGAGCGCACAGTAACGCGGACGGTCTTTGATCTGCCCGGGTTCAGCGTATATGTCTTGCTCGTTACTCTCCGCCCGTCTATCTTCAGCGTTGCGTGCGTTTCCTGCTTTGCCGCGCTTATAGTGACGCCCGGGGTAAATTCGTCAAGTGAGAGGTTGTATGTCCGTGTCGCCGGGTCGAATGCGGGCGTTAGCGTGCCTATCGAGGCGCTCAGCGAAGCGAGGTAGTTATTTGTGGATTTGTTACGCTTCACTCTGATAGTATAGACCTTCGAAGGCGAGCCCCTCTGGGCTACCACTTTGACCTTTACGGTCTGGCTCCTCCCGTTGTCCAGCGTCACTGTCGTGCTGGGCTGAATGACCCTGTTGATATACATCGTAGCGCCGGCGTTGTCCTTGGTAGGCGTGATAATGGTGCTGGCGGTGTATTCATCCAGCGTCAGCGTATAAGAATAGCGCGTCTTGGAGAATGCGCGGTTCAATGTCCCTGGGGTGCAGTTGATGTTTGAAAGATAAGGGTCCCTAGATACAGCTCTATTAACGGTTACGCTATATGTTTTACTTGTCACCCCATCCTGGGCGGTTACCCTGATGTTGTAGATGGAGGAGCTCCCGTTGCCCACACTCGCAGTGACGCTTGAAGCGTTCACTTCATTGATGGTCATAGTTGCATTCGGATCTACCTTTATTGGTGTGATGATCGTGCTTTCCACTAGTTCCGGCAATGATACCCTGTAGTCAAAAACTCCGGCATTGAATCCCGGGCTCAGTATTCCATAGGATAGCTGGATATCTGAAAGGTTCGCTTTGGAGTTTGCGTCTTCCGAAATCATCTGTATAGCGGCATAAAAGTAGCCCCCGTTCCACATCCTGAGTACATATGTCTTTCCGGCAAACAGTATTTCATATACCCCGATTATGCTGTTTTCCACTTCGCCTTCATAATAGTAGAGCCTGTTCCGCGCCGAATTCTGTATCTCCATATTGACGCTGGGGCTCGTTGCTGCGAAAGCGTATATTCCTGTTGTATCCGGCGTGAATTTGTATTCCTTGATATCCCAATCCCCCTCAGAATTGAGCCACAGCGGAGTGCCTGGTGTTATTACAGGCAGCGCCTGCACGCCCGGGTCATCCAGGGGAGGATCAATGGATGGATTCAGCACATTTCTGCCGCAGTACCATTCAATGCCACCGTCAACGATTTCTGGTAAGGTTTGTGTTTGGGTAAATTCAGTTTCCGTTGAGCAGTTTTTAAAAGTGATAGCTTGGATGGTCTGCACGTTATCGTCTAAATCACTGTCCCACACACCCACGCAAAAAGCGAGAGAGCCCCCTGCGGCATCGAAACCGTAGTACTTAAGATAATCCGTCAAATCCAGCACGATGGTTGCCGTGCTTGGTGAGTCTGTCCCTGCAAAGGAGTACGGCCCGCCGTACTCCCATATATCATAATCATTTATATAGTGATTTTCGTAATAGGTATCATAGTACGGTTGGAAACTATGGTCAGGGCAGGGTGATGATGCTTCGTTCCAGTTGGCCCCCATGAAAAGTGTCAGCTGGTCGCGCCGCGCCGTCTGCATCGTGACGTCCGCTGTCATAAGGGGCGTGTACGCGGTACTGCCCGTTTCCACCCAGTATAGTTCGCCATTATATACAGCTGCTGGATTGCTGCTGAATCCTATAGCCGCTGTATACGGCATCCATACGAATCCGGTATTTCCGTATGAAGTCGCCCATGAATTAGCCACTTTAAAGGCGCCTTTTTCAGCCGGTTCCATAATACTGTTGCCGTCAACATCCACCCAGATATTATCATTATAACCTACGATGGTCATTGCGTGCCCGCCGTCATATCCATACATATCTTTGACCGACAACTGTCCGATATAGGGGTCATCCTCGGCAGTGTCCAGGTTATCTGATACTGTCGTATATTCCCAGCTGGTGATATACGTGGCAAAGACCAGCAGTTTTCCATTCCCCAGCATCTGTTTGACGTTTTGCAAGTCCTCATCTGAGCGAGTGCCTTCACTTTCAAATAGATAAACTATGCCGTAATCAGTTAACCTGTTTCCTAGCGCACTCCGCCATATTTCGGCGGTGGCAGGATATTCGAGGTAGTTGTCGTCATAGGGATAGTCCTGCCATGAGGGTGCGCCATGGTAATACAGCGTGTTGATGCATCCCACGATTGAACTTCCATAATCCCACCCATTGTTTTCAAGGTTATAGACGAACTTCGGCGAGAGCTGGTATACGCTCCCCCCGTTTTTTACATCCAAACCCCGCATTCTGGCTGTTTCCGCCGTGGCTGCATAGTACGTCGTAGCAAACGCTGCACAGGAGCCGATATAGCCCTGGTCACCAACCGCCGGAAAGCTGTTTAAGCTGCTGTTGTCAACTTCCAACGGAAGTGAACCGAGAAGCTCGTCCGAAAGCGCCTGAAGCTCTTCGCTGGAAAGTTTCGTCCTGTTTCCGTGCTCTTTAGTAATGATTTCCGTCCCTTCAGGCGCCAGTATGGATTCAGATAAGGGCTCCAGTCCCTTTTCCTTGCGCTCGTCATTTATCCGCTCAAGGGCAGTTTCATTCGGCAGTACTTCTTCTGCCGTGAGAGCATATTTTTCAAAGCGGGATTTCTCTTCTTCTGTCGGTTGCTTGAGGCCAAGTCCCTTCCCATTATCAATATTCCGATCACCCTCTCCCCCTTGCGCAAACGCGTTTATGGGGCCGATAATGGTGATTATCATGATCGCAGCAATGAAGCAGGAGAGAAGTTTGGCGGTGAGTTTCATAAAAATACCCAGCTCCTTTTCGTGGCTGCGGCTTTCTTCTGTGTATGCTATGCCCTTAGCGGCTTGTATAAACTTGAATGGATTTCCAGATGTTATTTTGCTTTACTATTATATCAAATAGTGATTGGCTGATGCAAATTT
>JAUYED010000095.1 GCA_030691525.1 Bacillota bacterium
GTTCCACGCATTTTCTCGATGTTAAATTCATTGACAAGTAAAATAAAACAATGCTTAAAACTGCATAAAGGGCTGAATATCATCGTTTCTCTTGGCAACAGCTGTCGCAAGGACGACGGGGTTGGCCCTTTTATCGCCTCGCAATTAGAGCCGGCTGATAACCTGATAATCATTGACGCGGGCATCACGCCTGAAAATATCGCCGAAAAAATCATCGGCTGTAACCCATCTTACCTGGTTTTTATTGATGCAGCGAATTTCAATGGGAAACCCGGAGAAGTAAGGCTCATTGCAAAATCCGAGATATCCGAACATATGCTGAGCACGCATGCATTTCCATTGAAAATCATATCTGAGATCATCGAGTCGGAAACGAATGCGCAGATCCGTTTTATCGGGATACAGCCGCGGGACACGGGATTTGGCGAGGGCTTATCCCGGGAAGTGCGGAGGGCTGCAAATAAAATCATCCGCATGATAAAAAGACAGTTATAGAAAAAGTGATCCAGTAAGAATGATAAAGATTACAGAAACGGTACACATTACCGGACAAGACTATGAAACTATAATGCTAAAATGATATATAATCATATATATATTAATTAGGGGGGTTTTCACATGATTTACATCTACATATTCGTTCCCCTTGCTATTCTTATCATATTTCTTGCGGGGATAAGAATAGTCAGGCCGACACACAGGGGCTTGATTGAAACGCTGGGCAAATACACCAAGTTTGCCCAACCCGGATTTCACTGGGTCATCCCGATAATACAAAAAATTTACCGGGTCAATACCACAGAGCAAATGGTCAATGCCGAGCCCCAGGTGATCATCACAAACGATAACCTGAATGCAACGGTGGACGCGCAGGTTTATTTCAAAGTCAAAGCGGATGAGGAGCATGTCAAAAGCTCGCAATACAATGCGCAAAACTATAAATACCAGATCGTGAACCTGGCGCGGACTACCCTGAGAAATATCATAGGAACACTATCGCTGAAATCGGCCAACAGCGAAAGAGGAAGGATCAACACAGACCTCCACCAGACACTTGAAATAGAGACAAGGAACTGGGGCATCGAGATCATGAGGACGGAACTGAAGGAAATAGACCCGCCCAAAGACGTCCAGGAGACGATGAACAAAGTCGTAAAGGCGGAAAACGAAAAAATCGCAGCCGTAGACTTTGCAACTGCCGCGGAAACGACCGCAGACGGCATCAAAAGAGCCGAAATCAAAAAGGCCGAAGGGATACGGCAGGCAAAGATACTTGAAGCCGAAGGGGAAGCGCAGGCGATAAAGCTCGTAAACCTGGCGGCGGAAAAGTACTTCATAGGCAATGCGCAGGTTCTCAGAAGATTGCAGGCAACGGAAACCGCGCTGAAAAACAATGCAAAGATCGTCGTGCCTTCGAACACCGAACTCATCAATGTCATCGGGGAAATGGCGGGAATAGTACCTATTGAGAAAAAGAAGCCCGCGGAGTAATAGAGCTTGCAGGGTAAAAATCAAACTGACGGGAAATGCGGGGCCGGATAAACAAATCGGCTCCGTACTTTTTTTGTGCGGGGGTGGGGTGGGAGGAAAAATTTTGGGAAAAATCAAAGGATAAGTACAAATATTGGCAGGGTATGGTGTATAATGGAATCAATAAAAAAAGAAAAATGGCGGGTTTTGTTGGGATACCGCCATACCCTACGGCATAAAGCCACTAACGGCTAAAGCCTTATCTTAGAACTGCTGATGGATATTGGTAAACTTACTATTAAGTTTTCAATATTGGCTCACTCTGATGGATATTGGTAAACCTACACAACAGCAACTCCAAGTTCAGGTTCAGTATAACAATGGAAATTCGGAATGTCAATTATTTTTATAAGGGGGAGAAAAAATGGGAAAGAAACCAAGGATAGGGCTGGATATCGGAATCGGCTCTATTGGTTGGGCCGCTATATCCGCCGAAGAAAAGGACGCGAAAATTCTTGACTGCGGGGTACGGCTCTTTGAATCGGGCGAAAATGAAAGGGATAGAGAACGGACAAGCCAGGTGCGAAGAAAAGCGAGGGCGGCGAGGAGATTGATACGCCGCAGGCACTATAGAAGGGAACGCCTGAGAAACCATCTGCAACGAATCGGCTTTACTACAAAGGAGAAATTACAGGAGTGGTATGAGAGCAACAATGCGAACATCTACCTGCTACGCACAAGAGCGCTGGATGAGAAGCTCTCTCCAGAGGAAACTGCCGCATGTCTGGTACACATCTGCAACCATCGGGGATACAGGGATTTTTATGAACCGGATGAAGAAGACAAGGACGGATCCAAAGAGGCAAAAGAGGAAGGCGAAGCGATACAGGCATTCAACGGGATTTTCAACTCCGGAAAGTACAGAACGGTTGGGGAGATGTATGCCAAAGATACCGCATTCAATATGAATGGAAGCCAATATCCATTCGTGCGGAACCGAGACAGCCGGAAGGAGAGATATCTCGCGCCAAGAAAGCTGCTGGAAGATGAGACGCTCCGCATCCTGAACAAACAGGCAGAATATTATCCTGTCCTTACAAAGGATAACATCAAGGCCGCTAAGGATATTGTGTTTTCACAAAGGGATTTTGAGGACGGGCCGGGTAACCCTAAAGATGAATTCAGAAAGTATAGAGGGTTCCTTGACAGTATCGGCAGATGCATGTATTTCAAAGATAACGACAGAGGATTCAGAAGGACTGTACTTGCGGATATCTATGCTGTGAGCAATACGCTTTCGCAATATACATACATCAACGAAACGACAGGCGAAATAGACCTTTCCCCCGAGGTGGCAAAGGCGCTGGTGGATTTCACACTGCAAAATGCAGGTATCACTTTTAACGACGTAAAAAAGGTGCTCAAAAAATTTGGATATACGGTGCGAAAACAAGAAAGCTCGGAAAGCAAGCCCCTTACCGATGCAGTAAAATATCTAAGGCCTATAAGGGCGCGACTTGAAGAGGCAGGATACGACTGGGCGGAATTCATCAACGAACCGCAATTTGACTTGGAAAACAAGTCGCGCTTACATCTACTCGGGGAGACCATCTCAAAATACCAAACTCCACGGAGAAAAGAAGACGAACTGAGGAAACTCGGATTTATCAACCATAAACTCATCAAAGCCCTGAAGGATAAGAATGCCAGCGGGACATCCAACGTCTGCTATGAATATATGGTCGAAGCCATCAACGCTTTCATGGAAGGGGAGACGTATGGAAACTTTCAGGCGCGGCGAATCAAAGAAAACAGCAACAGTGAAACAGCGAAACAAAAATATCTGCCGCTTCTTACTGATGAAGATATGGTGAAAAACCCTGTGGTATTCAGGGTCATTAATGAAACGAGGAAGCTCATAAACGCGCTGATAAGGCAATACGGGTCACCCGAAGCGATAAACATAGAAGTGGCAAGCGACCTAAGCCGGAGCTTTATTGAGAGGGCGAAGCTGCATAAAGCGCAGAGAGAGAACGAAAAAGCCAATCAAGAAGTAGTCAATAACATCGCACAACTGTACGGGCTAAACCCCGAGGACGTAACGGGAAAGATGATAGACCGCTATAAGCTTTATGAGGCGCAACTGGGACAGTGCCTGTATTCGGGCACGCTGATTATCAAAGAGCAGCTTATGTCCACCGAATATGAAATAGACCATATCGTTCCCTACTCCCTGATACTTGACAACACGCTGAACAACAAAGCCCTGGTACTGGCAAGGGAAAACCAGAACAAAAAACAGCGCGTACCGCTGGAATACCTTTTCGGGGAGAGAAGGGAGGCATTCTTACAGCGCGTAAACGACCTATTTAAAAAGAAGAAGATATCCGACATCAAATACAGGTATCTTACATTGCCCGACCTTAATAACACCGGCCTGCTTGACGAATGGAAATCACGAAACATCAACGACACAAGGTACATCACAAAATACATCATCAATTATGTAAAGAATAATCTTCTCTTTGAGACGGAGAAAAAGCAGAACGTATATGGCATCAAAGGCGGAATTACTTCACGCTTCAGGAGACAGTGGCTGAACAAGGCGACCTGGGGGATAGAGGATAAGGATGAGAAAAGAAAAATCACGACGCTGCACCATGCCGCAGACGCCATAGTCATCGCGAACCTGACGCAAGCTTATGTGGAGATCGCATCGGACTACAACAAGCTAAGAGAAATAAAAAAGGACAGAGGGGAAGCGGCGGAATATCAGCAGTACCTTCAGGAATGCATCGCCAAGATGGAGAAACACTACGGCTTTGGCAAGCAATACACGGAGAGCTTGCTCAAACAGGAAAGACGAACGCCATCCGTTGTACCGGAACTGGGCAGAAAGGTTGACGAGATGCTGGGCGAAGAGAATGCGCCTCTAACTTCCTACAAAGTGGACAGGCGGTATCAAGGGCAGATAAACGCATCTGAAAACCCGATGAGGATACGGGAGATCAAAGGGGAAACGTGGCAGGTAAAACGCAAGGACATCAAAAATATCACGGCAAAGGAATTGGAGGACGTATACTCGGCGGACAAAGACTTGATGGGAACGCTTCACGGGATGCTTGACGGGAAGGAAGAAAAATATACCGTGGGGGATTATCTAAAAGCGGAAGGACGCGAAGAATTCGTAACACTGGGGGGCCGGAGAATCCATAAAGCAACCGTCAAAGAAAAGAAGGTTGACGAGGTCTTTTATAAGAACAACGGCGAGAACAACAAGACTGCGCTTGACGTCCGGAAGTACTACTGCATAGAAATATATAAAGACAAAAAGGGGAAGACATGCACAAGAGGGATAAAGTATACGGACATCGTTAAAAAGGACAAGAAACTTTACCTCACAAGCGAATACCCTGAGGACTATGCAGAGCATGTAATGTACCTTTTCAAGAACGAGTATATCGAAATAACAAACAAGAAGGGAGAAGAAAAATTCAAGGGACACTACTGCTCAGTAAAAAATATAAATACCGGACTTTATTGGGCAAAGGGGGTAAACAAACCAGTTCCCGAAATCATCGGCTTTTCACAAGGCGACATCGTTAAGAAATATGAGATAGATATACTGGGGAAGAAAGGGGGCGAAATAGCTTGTTCCGCACCGCTATTGTCAATTATTGAAGCATGAAAGAGAATGTGATACAATAAAACTTAGTTATTGGTAAAGTTACACTACGGCTCCCTCTTTTAAGTCGCAAGACGAGTTTTAGTTCTCTGATGGATATTGGTAAAGTTACACCGACTGTTGAAAGGTTTGACTGAGAATTATGTTTTAGTTCTCTGATGGATATTGGTAAAGTTACACTTATATATGTATTGCTCATGCTCAGCGGCTGTTTTAGTTCTCTGATGGATATT
>JAUYED010000100.1 GCA_030691525.1 Bacillota bacterium
GCTCTACAGCCTCTCCTACGCCCCACCCCCTTTTTTATCATCACTCCGGAGCGAAGTGACATACCTATTCGGGGTGTGGGCTTGGGAAGAGGGGTGAAACCCCTTTCCCAAATACCCGCAGCCCCCAAAAGGTAATGTTCCCCTCCCGTTCTCATAAACCTTATACTATCTCTCCGATCGTTAACGGGAGGGGTCAGGGGGTGGGCATTTCAACTCTCCTGTCATTGCTTCGGAGCACTTGTTACGCAGCAAACCCCGAATTGTACATCGTAAATTGCGCAGCGCAGCCCCCCTCAAAAATATCCGACGCTGCAATCTCTTACCCTGTCTTTGCAATCAACTTATTTGAACATTAAAACCATTTTTCAACCTGTACGGGATCACAAACCCGATGACATTTGGCGGCGTGTACGTCAAATGTCAGTAGCAAGCAGTTTCGAGACGGTTGAAGCGCCCTGCCGGCCGTGCACAGCACAGGCAGGGCAAGACGGGGGAAGGTTGGGAAGGGGGCGTAGCCCCCCTCCCAATATTATTACATCCATTCCGGCCGCATGTATATTTCGATGGGGTATGGCTCGCCGTCCTCGGCGCTCATATATTCCCGGAACCGTTCAAGGTTCCCCTTCGTCCCGCATGTATAGGCCACAGGAACGCCGCAAAGCTTTGCCGCCTCCCTGACAACACCGGCACAATCCGCCAGATCCTTGGCACTGGTTTCGCATGCAAGGTTTGCGTTATTGATAAGGCCGGTCGCCTTCAAACGGGAATTCCCCTCTATCTGGCTCAGCATCTCCGCGATTTCTTCGGGCGTTGATGAAAGCGGGCGCCGCGGGTTTACCACGCAATACATGGCGTATCCCTCGCGCTCGAAGTATTCCTTGTACCTTCCCAGCGCCATCGCGCCTACCGGGTCGCCGCCCGCATCAAAGACCGCGTACGCACTTCTGTCCGAGAAAGCCGAGAGTGTTTCCGCGGGGAGGGAAGGGATGTCTACGCCAAGATCGGCAAACGATGGCTTGAGGACCTTTATGCCCATTTCAATTAAAAACTGCGCTTTTTCGCTTGAGCGGAAATAGGGATTGACTATATCCACATCTGCAAGGATGGTCTTTCTTCCCCGTTTTGCATGGAAGATCACGGTATTCAGGGATATCTCCGTCTTTCCGCTGCCGTAGCGTCCTACAAAGACCGTTATCCTCGGAAAATCCAAGCCGATACCTCCTTAAAAACCTTATGCTGCGGTTCTGTACGGCTTCTGAACTAAAAAGCTCTCCCCCTCTTTCCGGGAGAAAGCCGCTGATTGGGACGGCAACTCAAAGCCGGCAGGGCTATTCTATCGTAACATTTACCTCTTTTGGTAAAGCGGATACTTTTTCTTGAGGTAAATCAGCCGGCAGCCGGAACTGAAGCAGCAGTGTATAGCTCCCTTTGGAAAGCCCCGCCACGTCCACGAAGGGCACTACGCTATCAGGAACATACAATTCCAGTTTGGACAGGGGTACCAAAATATGCACATCAACAAAACCCGGCGTAACCGTAACTTTCGTCCCTGTTTGGGTTCCAACAACGGAAACAAGACTGTTATTAAATATTTTTTCCTCTTCCTTTTCCCTGATATCAATCCTTATTTCCACTTCATCTGTGCCTGTCAGCCGGACGCCATCGGGAATGATGAGCTTCGTCTTTACAGTAACGGGCTCACTGGCTCCACGAACGCTGACCTTTATCACTGACAATGGCGGCAGCGAGTTGATGAGCTCATAGTCCCCGATGATATCAACGCTGGATGGAACGATCTCAATGGACACGATCTCGTATCCGCTGGCCAGCTCGTTGGCGCCTGTGACGGCGTCAGCCGTGCTTATGCCAATGGTGCGTTTGGGCGCTACGTCAATGGTGGCGATCAAAGTGTCCTCATAGCTTTCAAAATAGGCCCTGTACAGTTCCTGCCCGGAATCGTCCATCAGTTTCACCGGCGCAGCTATATCTATGGTAGAAGCGTATTTCAGATTTTCTACAAGATTGTCCAGCGTGATCTCACATACGGCTTTGCTTATGCGCTTCACATCCTGCTCTGCTCCTCTGACTGTGACATTGGAGACAGGCAGCTGCGGCTGTCCCATCCAACATCCTTCGGGAAGGGCGCCTTTCAAGCTGAAAGTCAGCGGGACCACCACCTGGGCGGTTCTGTCCACTTCGATCTTTAACTCACGGGGGTTCACACTGGCTACCTGCCCGATGGAAGTCGTGGTATCAACCGAAAGCATATAGGTTCCCGGCACAGCTATCTTGGATAAGTCCACCACCGCGTCAATATTCTGGGAGTTCAGCATGGTATAGCTGCTCTGGCGCACATCAACAGAGACCTGTATTTGTAACGCCAGCGGGGTTTTGGACGTGCGGACAGACAGCCCCCTGTCGGTAAGCTCATCAAGCCCGATAAACTGGATGGGGATATTCACGATGTTCTTTTCGCGCATGGGGTTGGTATCGGCCAGGACATAGCTCCAAAGAATCATCGCGAAAATCAGCGCGACGATCTTGAGCCAGATATTGTTTCTGACCAAGCCCCACAGCCCGCTTAAAAATTTTATGATTCGTCCTTCGCCCTTTTCCAAAAGCTCCTTTTTTCCTCCTTCTTCAGGTACTCCTCGGCCAAAGCTTCCCTGATCGCCTTCATATCAAGGTAGCGGATCAGTTTTCCTTCCCTTGCAAGCGATATGACGCCCGTTTCTTCCGAGACTATGAAGCATAGACAGTCGCTGATCTGGGAAACGCCAAGCGCTGCGCGGTGGCGCGTCCCCAGTTCCCTTGAAATCTCATGGTCGTCGCTCAGAGGCAGAAAGCATCCGGCGGCGACGATCTCCTGCCCCCGGATCATGATCGCGCCATCATGAAGCGGAGCATTGGGTTCAAATATGTTTTCAATGAGCGCCGAGGATATGAATCCGCCTATCCTTGTTCCGCTTTCATAGATCTCGGCAAGCCCCGTCCTTCTTTCGACAACGACCAGCGCGCCCGCTCTTCTTTTTGCCAAGTTGATCAAAGCGCGGGATATCTCCTGAATGATATATTCGCCATCTTCCTGTGTGCTCTTTCCCCACATCCTGACTCTATCGAAGCGCCCTCTGCCAAGGTGCTCCAGCGCCCTCCGCAGCTCCGGCTGGAAAAGGATCACTATCACGATGGCACCCGAAGCGATGACATAATTCAGCACCCATGTGATGGCATTGAGCCGCATGAAAGCCGTTACCCATGATATGATCAGAATGATGCCCAGCCCTTTGAGTACAGACATGGCGCGGGTCCCTTTCGTCAGCTTCAAAAGGTAGTAAATCAAAAAGGCAACCAGCAGGATATCAATGGTATCCCTTATAACATCAAACTGTGCTATGCTGTTCCGGATAAAATCAACGATATACTGCAGCAAGGCCTTCGCTCCTTTAACAAGGTCAGCTCTTATGTGTTTTTTTAATTATACACAAAAAACAAGCATAGTTAAACCCGTTTGTGAAATTCAAAAACTGTGAGGACGGGTATTTTCAACCGCGTTGCAGCATCAGAAGGGTGATATCGTCTTCAATTTTGATGGACGTTGCATGCCGCACCAGAGCACGGATGATCTTATCGCCTTTGACACCTTTGAGTATGGGCTGGATGCCTTTGTATCCCTCCCGTCCTCCGCCTGCAAAACCATCAGTATATAACAGCAGTTTCCCGCCCTTTTCCATCACGAGCCGGCTGCCTTTATACTTGGCAGCTGCGGCCCAGTTGGAAAGCGGCATTCCCGATATTTCGATTTCCCATGTCGCGCCTTTGGGAGAAATATATACCGGCAGCATGGTATGCCCCGCATTGGCTAATTCTACCTTGCCGCTCTCAGTATCAAGCACGCCAAGTATGACGGTGATGTATTTATCATCCCCGAAAGTAGGGGGGTTGAAGCTTTTTTGCATCATCGCAAGGATGTCTTCGCTCGCGCTGTGCTTCAAGTTTCGCTGTGCAATGAATCTTACCGTTTCATAAAGAAGCATCGTCATCATGGCGGCGGTCACGCCATGGCCTGAAACGTCCGCGATATAAAATGCCTTTCGCGACGGCGTAAGGTCAATGATATCAAAGACATCGCCGCCCAATCTCTCGCAAGGGCGGAAAATGGAATAGAATGAATATTCTCCGAATGAAATCTCTTTGGGCAGAAGAGCGTGCTGGAGCGAGCGTGCCATCTCCAGGTCGTTTTCCATCTTTTTGTTTCTATCCATCAGCTCAGAGTACATTTGCCGGTATTCAGTGATGTCCTTGATCTCTTCCATCGCTGCCACGTTTTTGCCCGTTCTGTCGCGGATGGGGCAGCTTTCTATTGCATAGACCCTCCTGCCGATAGTTATTTCTTTGAAGAGGCGCCTGTCTTCCTCTATAGCCCGGAGCGAGATGCATTCGGTGCAGGGATAGCCCAGCCCTATAGCTTCAAAGCACTTGTCCGGGGCCTTATCGCCCCTCCAGCTACTGTAGGCACTGTTTTCCATCAACACGTTGCTTTTTCCATCGGTCACCCGCACCATTTCAGACATTCCGTTCAAAACACCAAGCAGAAATTGCGCGTCCATATCAAATGGGCATGGATCCTTAGGATTCATTTTGCTCGCCCCTTATATGAATAAGGCCGGAATCTGCCTCCAGCCCTATCATGTTACCTACTCATTTTTGCTCTTTAACAAGAGCTCATCAATCAGCTCATCCACTTCCCTGCTTTTATCCAGGAGCTTTTTTGATGTCATCCTGCCGCTGATCTTATACTCATACTCCGCTAACTTTTCAAGTTCTCCGCATTTCTTAGCGTATTCCAGAAGAAGATCCTCATCGCTTTTGAGCACTTTTACCGTTTTTGATTTATTGATTGAGAGTTTGCCCATCCGCGTGCCCCCCCCGGATATTGTTATAATCATAACTAAATAATACCTTAACGCTTATTACAATAATCAATTAATATGTATTTTGCAACCTTAAAAATTTCAATATCATTATCTAATTCTACGTTTTTTGGCATATTTGAATATATTTCGCGCCCTCTCTCATCTATTGTAGTATAATGACAGCAATTAGGCAAGGAAGTGCAACGTATTTGGACAAAGATATCGTGATAGACAGGTTCGAGGGCGATCATGCGGTGTGCCTCCGGGGACGTAAAGTTTTCCGTATACCTGCGTCGCTTCTTCCCTCCGGTGCTGCCGAGGGCTGCGTCATCGTAAAGACGAAGAACGGCTATTCCGTTGACTGCGACCGAACGCTGCAGCGCAGGAAAGAAGCAGATAGGTTGACTAACGAAGTATTTAAAGAAGATTAGCAGGCAGCGGGCAGCGCGATCCTTTTTGGCATTTCTCCTGTGGCATGATCAAAAAGCACGTATGTCCTGCGCCGGATAAGCCCTCCTCCAGCGTCGTATCCCACAACATCATGATCAAATGCGCATACGAGGGCTCTGCGGTGAGCAGTGCCTTTTTGCATTTTGGGCAGGTCGCGGTATACCTGCTCTCTGAAATAGCCCCGGGCGAGCTCCCTCTCTCCGGCAGTCAACCCGTCGCTGAAAAAAGAAGGGATGCTCTGGTTCTTTGCCGATTTGAAGAAGCAATAGCGGGCAAGTTCGATGGCCGGCTGCTCATCTCTTCCTTTTTGATCTTTGATATATTCGCACAGTGCGGCGGCAGCGCCCTCCTTCCCGGGTTCGACATTGAAATATCCTCTTGCTTTCGACCACTGTGCAAACGCGTGGAGAAAGTCAAACACGCCGGTGCTGCCGGCGATAAAGCCGGCTGCCAAAGAAAGCCCGCCTTTATTGCAAAGCAGGTTCAGAGACCAGCATACGCCTTTGATCACCGCCATATCGCAGGCGGGCAAGCTGTCCGTGCACAATACCTCATAGGGAGGATAGGGGCAGTAAACGATCCCGTATTTTTTTGTTTCTTCTTTGAGTGCGCTTCCGTGGAGGATTTTCAGGAATCCCAGCTGCAGCATATCAGGCTTCAGCGCAAAGACCTCGTTCAAAGTTTCGCGGAATTCGCCCAGCCCTTCCAGCGGGAGCCCTGCTATCAAGTCGAGGTGCAGATGAATGTTCCCTGTTTTTTTCAGCCGGGTAACTGCTTTTTCCAAACGCGAAAAATCCTGTTTGCGTCCTATGGCGTCCAGTGTCTTTTCGCATATGCTCTGCACGCCTATCTCAAATTGGAAAAGCCCTTTTTCTACGTTTTCAAGAAGCGTGAGCGTTTCTTCATCCAGGATGTGCGCCGCGATCTCGAAGTGGAAGTTTGCTCCCCTGCCGTTTTTCATCAGGTAGGAAAAGATCTCTCTTGTCCTTCCTGCGTCTGCATTGAACGTTCTGTCCACGAACTTGACCTGCTTGACGCCGTGTGAAATGAAGCGTTTCAGATCGGAAAAGACCTTTGGAAGGGAGCGGTACCTCACTTTCCCGAGGGCAGGAGAAAGGCAGAAAGAGCAGGAATACGGGCATCCGCGCGAAGACTCGTAGTAAACCACCCTGCCCGCTTCAAACCCGTCCCCGTAGGCGTCGGGAAGCGCATCCAGCTCCAGCGGGGCAGCACAGAATGTATATTTTATCCCTTCATCTTTTCGATAATAGAGGTTCGGCACGCTTTCCACGCTCCCCCCGATGCTATGAAGCAGCTTTGGGAGCGCCTCTTCCCCTTCGCCGGAGATGATATAGTCAACGTACGGCTCCTGAGTCAATACCCCTTCTGCGTTGTAGGATACCTCGGGGCCGCCGAAAATGATTACGCTATGGGGCAGAGCGAGCTTGATGGCCAGCGCCGCCTTTTTTACGGCTTCGATGTTCCAGATATAGCAGGAAAAACAGTAGCAGTCCGCTTCGTCGTCGATCAGCTGCCAGATGATGCGGTTTACAGGGTCGTTGATAGTGAATTCTCTGACGGCGGTTTCGCATAAATTCCGGCACGCCGCTTTGAGGTAATGCACTGCAAGGCATGTGTGGATATACTTGGCGTTGATGGCGCAAAGGACTGTTTTCATTTTTTCATCTTCCTGCATCAATTTTCTTGAATCAGCTTCAGGTACAGCTCCCTCATGCTTTCTTCGGTCATGGGGAGAGGGTTTCCTCTCGTCCCTGAGGCCATGGAGCCCTTTACAAGCAGCTCCAGTTCATCTTTTGTAATATTAAATCCCTTGAAATCCGCGGGTACCCCTATCGCATCTTTCAACCGGCTGACGAAATCAACGGCTGTTTCAGCCGCCTCGCTGATGTTTTTATACCTTCTGCCTGCAAGTGCTTCCCCGATCCTGGCGTACCTTTCGCGGACGGCAGGCATATTAACACGCATAGAATGATCCAGAAGTATCCCGCAGGCAAGCCCGTGCCCTATCCCTTTGACCGCACCAAGCGCAGGAGCCATCCCATGCACCAGCGCCAGCCCCGAATTCGCAAGGCATATGCCGCTAAGAAGCGCGGCAAACGCCATCCCTTCCCGCGCCTTCAGGTTCCCGCCGTCTTTGACTGCGGTTTCGAGGCAGCGTCCTGCATGCTCTATCCCGCACAGGGCGAGCGCATCTGTCACGGGGTTCCTGTTTTTCGTGGTGTAGCTTTCTATCAGCTGGCAGAGCGCGTCCATCCCCGAAGCCGCCGTTTGCTGCGGCGGCAGGGAAAGCTCAAGCTCCGGGTCCACTAGCGCCAGCTTCGGCAGCAGCATGTCGCTGCGGATGCTTTTTTTAACGCAGTGCACCCGGGATATGATCACGGAGTTTTTCGTCGCCTCGCTGCCTGTCCCCGCGGTAGTAGGTATTGCAACAAGCGGGACTGGAGGGCGTGAAACGGGAAGCTCCCTGCCCATGCCTTCAATGTAATCTATCACGTCTCCCTCGTTGGTTATCATGGCCGCAACTGCCTTGGCGGCGTCAATGACGCTTCCCCCGCCGATGGCTAAAACTGCGTCGCAGCCGTTTTCAAGCGCGAACCGCCTTCCGGCTTCCACGTCCTCCACCTCCGGCTCGCCGCTTGCCCAGCAGTAAGCAAAGAAGGCGGCTCCGCTTCTTTCCACCTGCCCTGCGGCCCTTCGCAATATCCCGTTTCTTTCAACAGAAGGGGAAAATATCACCATGACCTTCTCGCCTGTCAGATGTCTGTGGAGCTCGCTCAAACCCCCGCTTTTGAAGATTATCTTTCCGCTTGTAGAAAATTCAAATTCCATGGCTTTCGCTCTTTTCCCATTAATCATTCCGTGATAATCAAAAACCCCCTGAGCTTCGTTTCAAGGGGTTTGCTTTCTGGTGGGACTTGCTGGACTCGAACCAGTGACCCCTTCGATGTGAACGAAGTGCTCTACCAACTGAGCTAAAGTCCCCTGCTTGGCGTAACGTATTTTATCGCAAAGGGCCTTATAAATCAATACCCCTGAGTAAACCCCGTCAGTATCATCGAATTATCATTACTCTGAATCTCCCTTCCGCTCTATAACCACTTCTCCAACGCCCCGAACTGTCATTGCAAGGAACAAAGTGACGAAGCAATCCGCCTTTGCAAGGAGCATACGTAACTCTAATCGTGCTTTTCAAGAAAATTAAACCCCGATGGGTGTCGGTGAATTATTGCGCCTGTAGTCCCGTAGGGACGAAAGGCCAATTCTGAGCCGATGCCCAAACCAAAAGCGCCCTCCCGTTTAATAATTACTTCGATATTCTCCCAACTCGATAACGGGAGGGATAGGGGTAGGTGGCTTCACATAGATGTATTATATCCGATGGGGTCTGGGGCTTTAGCGCGACCGGAGTCCCGGAAGGGACGCAGG
>JAUYED010000128.1 GCA_030691525.1 Bacillota bacterium
GGAATAGATTGTTTTGTTCATTCTATCACCATTATGCAAAAAGAGTCAACGCAGACTGTGTTTAAAAAGCTAAAATCCCCGCAGCTTGAATGGCTGCGGGGTTTTGGCTTTGCAAAGTTTTATGGCGACGGCGTCGTCGAAGGCTCAGGTGAAGCCGCAGTCGGCGGTATCCAGTCGGGGGCGTGCGAAACAACCTCGTTGAACTCTCGATACGTGTCGTCGCCAACAGGCACAGTCTTGACCAGTTCCCCGTTCTGGTAATATTTTTTGTAAGTAACTACGCGTATCTTTGGATGTGCCTGCCGCGTAGTAAAAGTACCTGGCAGCAGCGTCAGATCTACTCTGTGTTCAATGATGGTGGGATCCGGTCCTCGGTATTTTTCAATGTATTTCAGCTTTATCTCCGTGCCGTCAGGGAGCGGCTCGCCGTATATGAATACCTCGAGATACTTTTCTTTCAGGTCCGCATGGGTGAAAATATATATCGGCGTGGGCTTGTTGTTTATGAACTTAAAGTCAGGCCCTCCCGTGCTTATGGTAGCATCAAATCCTGGATCAACATATGAAGACGGCCACGAGTGGTGTTTTCGCGCCGTGACTTGCAGGTCTGCTTTCAGAACCGCGTTGTAAAGCGTGGTGGATACCTGGCAGACGCCTCCTCCCGGCTGGTCGGTATAAACGCCGTTCTCTATGCCAGATGCCGGCTCCCATCCCGCCTCTAAAGTACGCTCTCCGAGGGCCTCATTGATGGAGAATTCTTCTCCCGGCAGTACGACCCTGCCGTTGATGAGGCCGGCGGCTTTATAGATGTTGTGCATACGCTCTTTTTTATTTAGAGGCGAGGTTTTGAACCATGTCCTAAACGAAGAAACCTCCTGCATGATCTGGTCCAGTTGTTCCGCGGTCATGGTGGGCTGCGTCAGCTCCGCGGGCACCTCAAGCTCCGAAAAATCGCCCGCTTCAAGCTTCCCTTTTATGGCAGCGATCATTTCCCCTTCCTTTACCGTTATGCCCGATTGGCCTTCAGTGAGAGTGAAGAGTTTTTCCGGTACGAATTCCTGCGATCCGCTGGGCGTGGACGTTGGGCTCGAGGTGGAGCTGGGGGAAGCAGATGAACTGGGGTCTGGCAACTGAGCCACCTGCACGGCGGCATCTACAGCAGGCCTGTTCACCGTGGCGGCAAACCTTTTGACGCTCTCCTCCACGGGGGAAGTATCAATAGTGTAGGATATGTAGAATCTGGCGCCTTCTTTTTTCGCCTTTTCCCTGTCGGCGCTATCTTTTATCGTATCGGTATTCCCCAGGGCGATCGCCCTATCCAGCACTTCGCTTGTATAAAATTCCACCCCGAAGTCTCTGTCCGCTTCAAAAAGCCAGCCGTCGTTCTCCAGCTTCAGGGGTATGCTCATGCTATCCTTGATCTTTTGCTCTTCGTTTGCAGATATTTGGGTTGCTTCCCCGTAGGTCAGGCCGCCAACCGAAATATCATTGATATAGACCCCTTCAATAAATACGCCATGGTCCCGCAGTTCGGCTAATTTTTCAGCAGAGACCGGGCCTGCGGATTCCACGATAAAAAATATTATGACGCCTAATGCGATAAGAAGCGCAGCGATTACGCCGCCCAGCACGCCCACAAGCATTTTGCGCCTTTTCACTTCCGACATCTTAGAAGATTCACCTCTTAGAGAATGTTTTTATCTTTATATGACGTCCCTTTTGGCTTTTTTGTTCCAGCCAATGTCTTGAAGATCCTATTAAGTGATTATAATAAACCAAACGTATCGCACTTAGCAATACTTTTAATTATTATCATTAATAAATTTTAGACGACTCGGCCATGCTGTGTCAAATAAAAAAACTTGAGCAGCTGCATCAAACTCTATCCGCTTTCGGGAATTCAACCTTCAATGACCGTCAGCCGGATGCTTCTGGTGCGCGGCCCGTCGAATTCGCAAAGGTAAATGCCCTGCCACCTGCCAAGCTGAAGTTCTCCTTCTTGAAGAGCTATAGTTGCCGCAGAACCCACGAGCGACGCTTTGATATGCGCTTCCGAGTTCCCCTCAGCGTGCCGGTATCCGGATCTGGGCACCATGCGCGCCAATGCGCCAAAAAGATCTTCCATCACGTCGGGGTCTGCATTTTCGTTGATGGTTATCCCTGCCGTAGTATGGGATACGAATATATGGCACAGCCCGCCTGCAGTTTTCATTTTTGCCAGTTCCGCATCAATAAGCCGCGTGATGTCCACCCATTCCTCTTTCCTGCTTGTGCGGACTGAAAATTCAATCGTTTTCACTTCATTGCCTCCCGGGGAATGTTTATAAACGTTTGGCCTTCTCTCTCATCTTTTTCCATTTCAGCCCTTTTGGGATATGCGTGTATAGTTGAGAAGCCCTCCTGTAAGCAGTGTCTCGCGCTGCCTGGGATAGAGGTCGGCTTTGAGGTTGAAGCTGTATCCCTTTGTCAGGTTTTCAGCCGTGATGTTCCCGCCTTTTTTCAGCTGGGCCTGTATATCGGCGATCGCGATGACGTCGCCCTGTGTTATCCTCTGGTAATCAGCCGATTCTGCAAAGGCGAGGGGCAGCAGCCCGTTATTTATCAGGTTAGCCATATGTATCCGCGCAAAGGACTTGGCGATGACGCCTTTGACGCCAAGGTACAAAGGTACCAGCGCAGCGTGCTCCCGGCTGGAACCCTGCCCGTAGTTTTCTCCGGCGATAAGCCATCCGCCGCCTTTTTCTTTTGCTCTCCCGGGAAATACCGGGTCAATAGGCGTCAGGCAGTATTCCGAGAGATAGGGGATATTAGAGCGGTAGGGCAGCAGTTTGGAGTTGCTGGGCATGATATGATCCGTGGTGATATTATCTCCCATCACGAGCAGCACCTCTCCCTCGACCCTGCCGGACAGCGGCTTGTTTTGCGGGAAGGGTTTGATGTTCGGGCCGCGTACCACTTCCACCTTATCCGGGTCTTTGGCAGGCGGAGTGATCATATTGTCGTTGACCAGGAACCGTTCGGGCATCATTATATCCGAAAAGTCCAGTCCCATATCCAGAGGGTCCGTCAGGTACCCGTTGATAGCTGATGCGGCGGCCGTTTCGGGGCCGGTCAGATAGACCTTTGCGCTTTCCGTGCCGCTCCTTCCATAGAAGTTCCGGTTGAATGTGCGCACCGAGACAGCGCCTGTTGCCGGGGACTGTCCCATGCCGATGCACGGCCCGCATGCGCATTCCAGGATGCGTGCGCCTGCAGCGACCATATCCGCCAGCGCCCCGCTCATTGCGAGCATATTCAGCACCTGTTTGGATCCCGGGGCGATGACTAAGCTGGTATCCGGATGTACCGTTTTCCCTTTCAGTATCCTGGCCACTTTTAGCATGTCCAGCAGCGAGGAATTGGTGCAGCTCCCTATGGCTACCTGGTCTACCTTGATTTTTCCTATATCCTTTATCCTGGCCACGTTATCGGGGCTGTGGGGCTGCGCAGCCAGCGGCTCAAGGCGGCTTAGATCTATCGTTATCTCCTCATCGTACTCCGCAGGCGTATCAGGCAGTATTTCGGTGAAATCCTTTTCCCTTCCCTGCGCTTTCAGGAAAGCCCTGGTAACGCCATCGCTTGGGAACACGCTGGTGGTGGCGCCCAGTTCTGCGCCCATATTGGCGATAGTGGCGCGCTCGGGTATGGAGAGCGTGGCAACGCCCTCGCCCGTATACTCCATTATCTTGCCTATGCCGCCTTTGACGGTAAGCCGGCGCAGCACTTCAAGGATGACGTCTTTAGCGCCTACCCCGTCGCGCAATCTGCCAATGAGGCGTACCGCAGCTATTTTAGGCATATTCAGGTAATAGGGGCCTCCGCCCATGGCCACCGCCACATCCAGTCCGCCTGCACCGATAGCCAGCATGCCCAGCGCGCCGCAGGTCGGTGTGTGGCTGTCCGAGCCAAGCAGCGTCATCCCCGGCACGCCAAAGCGCTCCAGGTGCACCTGGTGGCAGATGCCGTTCCCCGGGCGCGAGAAGTAGATGCCGTACCTGGCGGCCGCCGTCTGGATGTATTTATGGTCGTCTGCGTTCTCATATCCCGCCTGCAGCGTGTTATGGTCAATATAGGCCACCGAGAGCTTTGTCCTGACGCGGGGTATCCCCATCGCCTCGAATTGCAGGTATGCCATCGTGCCGGTGGAGTCTTGCGTCAGCGTCTGGTCTATCCTTACGGCGATTTCGCCTCCGCCGGTGTCCCCCGAAACAAGGTGGCTCTCTATCAGCTTTTTCGCTACGTTCTTTCCCATTTCATATCCTCCGGTCAACGTACGGATTTAAATCGTGAACACCTGAACACAGCCATTTACATCAGAAGGCATACGGCTTTATGATTATACTTTTCATCCGGCTAACTTTGCAAGGTGAAAAACGCAGAGCCGCCGTATGCGTCCACTGTATGGATGCATAGCTCGCCTTCGCTCCGGGGAAGGTACAGCAGCGTGTGCAGCGCCGGCCCTTTGGTTGAACGGTAAGCGCCGGCCGCAGCAGCAAAGACGCCTTCCCGGATATGCCCCGCCGCCCAGTAGTCCAGCGCCTCAAATCCTTCGCCTGCAAATCCGAAGGCCGCTTCCTCTCCGCCGATGGTGCTTTCTTCGATATTCATCTGCCGGTACGATTGATCCCGCTCCCTTTTTTCCGCCTGAGCGCTATAGGATATCAGCTGGATGGAATGTCCTCCGTCCGAGGACGCTAACCGCACTTTCAACCCCGGTACATACGCCGCATCCTCCCTGCCGATCAATTCAAATCCGCACCCTGTATCCAGCAGGCGTTTTCTGACCACGTGCAGGGAGGCGGGGCTGTTGTCCACGCCTATGAACCGCCGCTTCAGTCCTGCCGCAACAGCCAGGGTCGTGCCTGAACCCGCAAAAAGGTCGGCTGCGCAGCCGCCTTCGGGGCAGGAAGCCACAATGATCCTCTCAAGGAGCTTTTCCGGCTTCTGAGTATCATATCCTGTCCTCTCGGGGGCCTTCTGCTGCAGGTGCGGCAGGTCATCCCATACGTCGCCGGGGAAAAGGAGGTCATCCTCGCTGTAGCTGTAGAGCTTGCCGCCCGATCTGATGGTGAAGTAGACTCTTCCGTCTTCGCCCACCATCTTTTTCATGTGGTTGCGCTTTCCAGCGCCCCGCCGTTCAGAGACGGCTGAAATATCAAAGTAGGGTTTTGCCCCTTTGGAATAGACAAAGATATTGTCGTGCTTATGGGAAAAGGAATCGGCCGATCTCCCGCCGCTCTTGTAATGCCATACGATCTCATTGGAGAACTGTTTTTCTCCGAAGACTTCGTCAAGCAGCAGCCGCATATGTGCCGAAAGCCGCTGGTCTACGTGCATATATACGCTTCCTTCGTCAGAAAGGAGCTCGCGGCAGCCCAGCAGGATCTCTTTCATCTCCGCGAGGTAGCTGCTCCTGTTTCTGGCCGAATGGTCTTCAAAGGCAGGAAGCTCCAGCATGCTTCGGGTATCTCCCCGGTACCCTGCTTCGCCATAGCGCTGCTTCATCTGAAATTTCTGGCCTGTCATGAAAGGCGGGTCAAGATATATCAGGGATACCTTCTCGGCGTATTTTTCCAAAAGCGCAGGCAGGGCTTCCTGTGCGCTTTGGCTGTAGAATTCGCCGCGCAGATTTTTCCCGTGCACTTCTTTATAGCACTCGGTCGGTATCAGGCGCATTCCCAAAAGCCCCCTATCAACTCTGTTCATGCGGGTCCATCGCACTTTCTTTACAAGAAGCAGGTACGTTGCACAAAAAAGCATGCTGCATTATAATATGGAGAACAGGCGGTCAGCCGTAATATCTGGTTAATTTCAGTATAAATCCGTCGTTATCAGATTTCAAGAAAGGGTTTGTAGTAGTGAAGAAAGTTTGGGGCATACTTTGGCGCGAGCAGAAGATGATAAAAAACGCAGTCCTCGGTTTTGATATCCCCGTATCCAAGCTTGATGCGGCGGTGCCCCCTATGTGCCAAAAGCTTGATACCCCCCGCCCCGTCATCCTGACGAAACATAAAAAAGAGATGGACACATTTGGCTATACCACTTTCAGTCGTGAGGATTTTGTGGAAACCGTGGATTTTGACAGGTTTTCGATAAGCAGGATTGATGAGCAGGAACAAGATAGCAGTAGTGATGAATATCGTGCTCCGAAAAAATGATAACACAGATGCAGATAAATGCGATAAGAGTTGATCAGCCCCACTCACAAAGAACGGAGTGATTGATTATGTCAGAGATGGATTACGAGGAATGTGCCTGCAAGCTGCTTGCTAAGATGAAGCAGGGGCTTTTTCTGGTAACAGGTGTAGAGAAGCCCAATATCATGACCATCGGCTGGGGCAGCATCGGCATCTATTGGGCAAAGCCCGTTTTCATCGCTCTAGTACGCCCTTCCCGCTACTCGCACGAGCTGATAGAGAGCTGCGGCGAATTCACCATAAATATACCTTACGCTGACGCTGAGAGCCAGTTCAATATCTGCGGCACCGTTTCGGGAAGGGACGAAGACAAGTTCGCCCTGTGTTCCTATACGCCCATACCTTCAAGGAAGGTGGCCGTCCCCATCATCTCCGAATGCAATCTCCATTTTGAGTGCCGCCCCGTATACTACGGGCAGATAGAGCCCGATACTTTGAACGTAGAGCTGGAAATGAAGTATTACAAAGGCAGCGACTACCATACCCTCTATGTCGGGGAGATCCTGGACTGCTATCAGCGTGTTTGAAGCGCTCACAATAAGCCCTTCTATAATGTCCATTCCTTGGATAGCTCTAAAAATAAAAAGCATTACCGCGTAACAAGCCCTCTCAGCTTGATGTTTTGCGTTATTTTAATAAAACAGGTGATAATCTTCATTTTTGGGGTTTTATCGTTTAAAAAAATGTGTTAAAATAAATCAGCGAAAATTTCTGCACGTTTGCAAATCTATGATTCGTGAGGTGAGCTGCATGGAAAGTGAACCTGGCGGTAGTCAGCGAAGAAACCAAATACCGGCTCGCGGGTTCGTCTGCCATGCTGCCTGCTGGTAGATGATAGAAGCCCTTCCGAGCCGAAAAAGCAAAGGGAGGGAAAGGCATGATCGAGATTTACAAGACGCTTGCAGATGCGGAAGCTGCCTCCGGCCCCGGCGAGCAGAGGGTTTTAGATGAAAACATCAAGAGGGACGTTGTACGGCTGGATGATTTTCAGGAGCACGCCTGGGTCAATCTGATAAACCCTACAGAAGAGGAATTGCAGCGCGTCAGCTCCAAATTGGATATTGAGATGGATTTTTTGCGCGCCGCGCTGGATGAAGAAGAGCGCGCCCGTATAGAGAGCGAAAACGGCCAAACGTTTATCATCGTGGATACGCCCGTCATCGAAACAGAAGAGCGGGCTATCACCTATTCTACCGTACCGCTTGGCATCATACTGGTAAAGCACTATATCGTTACCATATGCTTGCGTGGTAATAGCATCCTTGAGGATTTTTCCGGCGGTGTCGTCAAGTCTTTCCTGACTCAGTACAGGACGCGTTTCGTTCTCCAGATACTCTATCGGAATTCCACGCGTTTTCTGCAGTATCTGAAGCATATAGATAAGCTCAGCAACAAGTTTGAAATGGCTCTGCACCGTTCAATGCGTAATAAAGAACTCATCCAGATGCTCAAGCTCGAAAGGAGCTTGGTGTACTTCACCACCTCCCTTCGCTCTAATGAGGGCGTTCTGGAAAAGCTCAACCGCCTTGGCTGCATGAAGAAATATCCCGAGGATGTAGACCTTCTCGAAGACGTCATCATCGAAAACAAGCAGGCCATCGAGATGGCCAATATCTACAGCAATATCCTATCGGGTACGATGGATGCCTTCGCCTCGCTGATATCCAATAACCTGAATATCGTCATGAAAGTGCTGACGTCTGTCACTATCGTGCTTGCCATCCCGACGATGGTTTCCAGCTTTTTCGGCATGAACGTTGTGATACCTGTTGAGGGCCCGTTTTCCTTTGTCATCGTAGTGGGGCTTTCCTTGGCGCTTTGCGGCATCGCCGCCTTTATTCTCTGGAAGAAAAAGATGTTCAGGTGAAAAAAGAATATGAATAACAAACACTGAACCGCCCCAGGCGATATGCCGGGGCGGTTTTCTTCTTTGGTGGAGATAGTGGGACTTGAACCCACAACCTCTTGACTGCCAGTCAAGCGCGCTAGCCAATTGCGCCATACCCCCATTGCCTATTAATTTTATTTCACCGCGGCTGGCCTGTCAAGCTGCAAATCCTTCTTCCCAATTCCATAGCAAAAAAGCCCGCTCCCATGCTTGAAGCGGGCTTCTCTTTTCCAGCCGGTTAGACCGGCTGCGCCGTATCTTACGCCGTTCAATATAACTTTTGAATCTTGAACTTACATTATCGGCCTTGTCATCGCCACTATCAGGCTGATGATCCCTTCGAGCACGGCGATTATGCTTATCACCAATCCCCATAAAGCCATCATGCCTTTTTGGCCTTCTTTTCTATGGTACTGCATAGCC
>JAUYED010000008.1 GCA_030691525.1 Bacillota bacterium
GACGAGGGCACCACTGTAACACCCGCAAAGGCGTATGACAACGCAACCATGACAATAGACAGGGCAGTACTGACGAGCAAATATGTTTCTGTGGCAAATGGAAAAAGTGTGAGAATGACTATCAAAGTCTTTACAGGAAGACTGAGCAAGACATACAAACTGACTATAAAGAGGGCAAAATCCACAAACAACAACCTGGCGTCATTGACGCCATCGATTGGGACCTTATCACAACCATTTGACCCAGCTGTACTCAACTATTCCTTGAATCTCGATGAATATACCGACAGGGTATTAATTTCGGCAACGGCAGCCCATCTGCTTGCCAAGACAACACCCAAATCAAAATTATACATTCTGAAGAACGGTCAGACAAAAGTGGCAACCATAAGGGTCAGGGCGCAATCAGGGGCTACAAAGATCTACAGAGTTGCGATCACAAGGGCAAAATCCACAAATGCAAACCTTCTCCGGCTTAAGACGAATTCGCTGCTTTACCCGCTGGTGCCTGCATTCAGTGCAGATAATACGAGCTATACAGTAACTCTTCCTGCGAGTGTAGGGTCGGTGACGCTGACCGCGAAGAAAGCGGACAAATATGCGAATCTGACCATTGATGGGGCCAAAAAGACATCAAAGAAAGTAGTACTTCTGAATGGGCAGACGATAACTGTTAATATCACTGTTACAGCGCAGGCAGGGAATACGAAGACATATACGATTGTTATAAGCCGGCCATAAAAGTTTATCTGATTCTCTATTGAACGCATAAATAAAGGGAGGCTGCTCTAAAAGTGAGGCCTCCTTTTTGCATGGGTGATTGATATCATTCTTAAAACTCGTTTTCCTCATTATCCTGATTTGCAATATTTATATCCCGTTTGGCATATACATCTTCAGGAACGTGCCAAAGGGGGTGCTTTTTTTGCGCCGCGCATTTCTACAGAAGATATTAGACGATATCAAGTCCGGCTTCGTATTCTATCTTTCGCTGGCGTTTTTCTTTTTTATCGGCATCGCCGCAGGCGCTTTCACTGCGCTGCCGTACCTGCAGGGGACGGAGTTCAAATCTGCGCTTTTTTCCATGCTAATGTCGGTAAGCAGCAGAGGCGTCAATATCGGGAATTCGCTTGCGGGCGCGCTTCTCAACAACATCATCTGGATGGGGTTCATCATACTGGGCGGCATCAATATCCTTTTGACTCCGCTGCTTTATATCACGCTGCTTCTGGAGGGATTCACCTTCGGCTTTGCTGCGAGCGCGTTCATCGGCAACTTCGGATTCGGCGGCTTTATAGTGGTGCTTCTCTGCGTGCTGCCGCCTTCGGGGCTCATCGCAGTATGCCATGCAAAGGCATGCAGGATCGCTATGGGAAACGCTGTTTTCCGCTTCAAAAGCAGAAAAGCTATGGGACGCCGCGCTCCTTTATTCAGAGAGCTCCTTATCCGCTTTTCGGGGATCGCAGCCATAACGACGCTGGTTTCGGTGCTGCAGGCAGTGGTCTTTCCTTACCTGTTTCAGTGGCTTTCAAAAACGCTCGTGCCTTTCTCTTCCTGAATAGGTTCCGCTTTCAACGGGCTGATTACTGGTTAATAATTTATAAGCACGCTTGTAGGAAGCGTTATGGTGTTATAGAATTAAAGTAATTTGATTGAAGGGAAAAGATAATGGGGAAAAAGGCCGTTCTGATCGTGCTGGACAGCGTGGGCGTGGGCGAACTGCCTGATGCCGCACTTTTCGGCGACGGGGGTTCGGATACGTTGGGCAACATATTCAAGGTGCGGGGGGATGTGGATATCCCCAATATGATCGCGCTGGGGCTCGGAAATATTGACGGGATACGCATCCCGCTGAAAAGCGCAGCCCCCATCGGATGCTTCGGGAAAAGCGCGGAGACGTTCTGCGGCAAGGACTCTACAGGGGGACACTGGGAGATCGCGGGCATCGTACATAAATGTGAATTTCCTACATACCCGGATGGATTCCCGCCCGACATCATCAGAAAAATCGAAAAAGCAAGCGGGAGGAAAGTGATCGGCAACAAGCCCGCGTCGGGCACCGAGATAATCCAGGAGCTTGGCGACGAGCAGGTGGAAACGGGAGCGCTTATCGTCTACACCTCTGCCGACAGCGTGCTCCAGATTGCTGCGCATGAAAACGTCGTCCCGCTTGATGAACTATATGATATTTGCCGTAAAGCCAGAAGGATTATGCACGGCAGAAACGCGGTGGGGCGCATCATCGCCCGCCCATTCGAAGGGACGAGCGGGAATTACCAGCGCACGGAAAACAGAAGGGATTTTTCGCTTTCACCGCCCCAGGAGACGATACTCGACGAGATAAAGCGCGCAGGGCTGGAAGTGGCTGCAGTGGGGAAGATAGAGGACCTTTTCAACTTCAGAGGCATCACGAGGAGCATACATTCTCACGGAAACGAGGAGTGCGTGGAAACGGTCATCTCTTTTATGAAAGAAGATTTTTCGGGGCTGATATTTGCCAACCTTGTGGATTTTGATATGCTTTACGGGCACAGGAACGACGTGGAGGGCTTTGCAAAAGCGCTGGAATATTTTGACGCGCGGCTCCCCGGGATTTATTCATGCATGGGGAAAGAGGACATACTTATACTGACTGCAGACCACGGGTGCGACCCTACGACGAAGAGCACAGACCATTCGAGGGAATATACGCCTTTGCTGGTCTTCGGGGATGGCATCAGGCGTGGCGTAGACCTCGGGGTAAGAAGCACGTTTGCGGACATCGGAGCAACCATCATCGAATTTTTAGGGCTGAAAAAATGGGAAAACGGCCGGTCATTCTGGCCGGATATCCGGAAGTGAGGGCGGCTTGAATGGAACAGATCTATAATATCGCTGTCGAGGCCATAAAAAAAAGGTGCGGCATCATCCCTGAAACGGCTGTCGTTCTGGGCTCGGGGCTCGGAACTTTGGCCGATGCGGTTGAAAACGGGATATCCATTCCTTATGAGGAAATCCCGGGGTTTCTTGCCTCTACCACCCCCGGGCACGCTGGAAAGCTGCTGCTGGGCAGGATAGGGAAGAAGCCATGCGTATTGATGCAGGGCAGGTTCCATTATTACGAGGGCTACCGCCTGCAGGACACCGTATTTCCCATCCGGCTTTTCAAGCTGCTCGGTGTAAAAACCATTGTGCTGACCAACGCTGCCGGAGGTATCAACCTCTCTTTCGAAGCGGGGGATCTGATGCTCATCCGAGACCACATCAACTTTTCGGGAAACAACCCCCTTATTGGCATGAACGAAGAAGACTTCGGGCCGCGCTTCCCCGATATGAGCCACGCATACAGCAGGCGGCTGAACGGCCTCATGAGGCAGGCGGCTGAAATATGCGGGATACGGCTGAAGGAAGGGGTTTTCGTAATGATGAGCGGGCCAAGCTTTGAGACGCCCGCTGAGATCAGGATGCTCAGGATGATCGGCGCAGACGCCGTTGGGATGTCCACCGTGCCCGAAGCCATCGCAGCAGCCCAGTGTGGGCTGGAGACCGTCGGGGTTTCCTGCATCACAAACCTTGCCGCAGGCGTGTCCGATAGGACGCTCAGCCATGAAGAGGTGCTGGAAGCAGGGCTTGCCGCAAGTGAAAAATTCAAAAATCTGCTGCTCCAATTCATCAAAATGATTGACTAAAAAAACAGCTTTATGGAAAATCGGCTATTTGCCGCATAACCCTTCTCTGAGGTTGGAAAAATAAATCCGAGCCACTATGAGAGGAGGGTTATTTATGTTCAAAAAATCCATAGCATTTATCGTTATAACGATACTAGCAGTGACGGGATCTGCATTTCCCGTGTCAGCAGCTTTTGCGCCTGAAAAACCTGCTCCCGCTCTGACCATCAACGCAAAATCATATATCCTTATGGAGCAGGCGACGGGGCAGGTGCTGGCCGAAAACAACGCAGATGCGAAGCTTCCCATGGCCAATGTCGCCAAAGTCATGTCCCTGCTGCTTATCTGCAACGCGGTGGACGAGGGGAAACTGCAACTGGACGAAATGATACCCGTCAGCGAGGAAGCGGCAAGCATGGGGGGGACGCAGGCATTCCTTGATGCGAATGAGGAATATACGGCGTCAGACCTTTTGAAGAGCGTGATAATCGCCTCTGCCAATGACGCCTGCGTTGCGCTGGGAGAGCGGCTGTACGGCTCCGAAGAAACATTCGTGCAGGCAATGAATGAAAAAGCGCAGGAATTGGGCATGGCGAACTCCTGTTTTGCAAACTGCACCGGGCTTTTTGATGAAGACCAGTATTCCAGCGCGCGGGATATAGCCATTTGCTCAAGGGAACTATGCCGCTGCCAGAGCTTTTTCAAATGGGGGAGCGTCTGGATGGATACTTTGGAACACAAGGGCGGGCGCATAACAGACCTTACAAACCCAAACAAACTGGTTAAGACCTACAACGGCTGCGACGGGCTCCGGACGGGCTCTGCAAACGATGCGCAGTACTGCATCTCTGCCACAGCGAAAAGAGGACAGATGCGGCTCATCGCGGTGGTGCTTGGCGCGCCCGACAGCAATGCGCGTTTTTCGGGCGCACAGAAGCTGATGGACTACGGCTTTTCCGCATATAACCTTATCTCAGTTGCAAAAAAAGGGGACGTGATGAAAAAAGACGTTCCGGTGAACGGCGGGAACATACCCAAAGTCAATATCATTGCCGGAGCGGATATTGGGGCACTGGTAGAGCGCGGTTTTGAAGGAAAAGTAGAAAAGATAATCAACCTGCCTGAATCTGTAGAAGCGCCTTTGATCAAGGGGCAGGCGGTAGGCGAAGTGATACTGAAGCTGAAAGGTGAAGAGATACTGCGGACAAACCTTGTGGTTGACCGGGATGTAAGGATATCCGACTTCTTTGACAGCTTTCTGAGGATACTTTTCAGGTGGATATATGGATAATTATGTTGTGAGGGGGCTACGCAATTTACAATTTACAATTTGGGAAATGCGCTATTATTAAACGACAGAAGTGTGAAGATACCCACCCCTGACCCCTCCCGTTATAGAGTTGAGAGGATGTCGAAGTCATTATTAAACGGGAGGGTGGTTTTAGTTTGGGTGTCGGCTCAGAATTGGCCTTTCGTCCCTTCAGGACTACAGGCGCAATAATTCACCGAAACCCATCATGGTGTTGGGTTCTTGCAATTGAGGGTAAGGGCATGAAAGCGGTTATGGGAAGGCGGCGGGGGGAGATTGCCGCGTTGCACTGCGGTTCACCGGCGTGATAGAATAAGCTTGCCGCGATACATACCCCATCGGGAGAATTCATATAAATGTACAAAACGCGATGGGGGGAAAATATATGAGGCGGTTTATACCGGTAATCCTTTCGATTTTGATGCTAATGCTGCTTTTGCTGCCTGCATGCGCGGAGAAAGCTGAAGTTTTTAACGAGCAGGAAGGCGAAAACGTTACTACTGTAAAGACGGTACTGTATTACGCGGATGAGTACGGGAACATTATACCTGTCATGAAAAAGATCCCGTGGGAGGAAGGCATAGGGAAGGCCGCCCTTAGACAGCTGGTCGCAAGCGAGGAGAATGTGAACGGGCTGACGGATACGGGGCTGGAAGCGGTGCTGCCGGCAGACACCACATTTGACCTGGACATCAAAGACGGCCTGGCGAACTTGGACGTGAGGGGCGAGCTCAAAGCGGTGGACGCTGCGGACGAATCCAACATGGTCGTGGCAATGGTCAATACGCTGGCGGAGTTCCCGACGGTGGATAAAGTGCAGATCATAGTCAATGGCATGAAAATAAACGCGCTGCCATTGGGCACGGACATCAGCAAACCCATGCCGATGATAGAGCTGAACGTAGAAGCCGTGCCTGAAGGACTTGCCCCAAAGGACGCGTACAAGCTCACGCTGTATTTCATCAGCAAATCGGGCGGATATCTGGTGCCGGTGACGCGGCTGGTTGCCCAGAAACCGGATGCCGAGATGGCCATCAGAGAGCTGCTGAAAGGCCCCATGAACACGGGCAGGCTGAGCGCGGTATTCCCCGAGGGCACGCGGCTCCTGGATGTGAAATGCGATACGGGGGACTATATACAGCTGAACTTCTCCAA
>JAUYED010000079.1 GCA_030691525.1 Bacillota bacterium
TTAGGAGCGCTATCTCTGCGGCAATCTCTCGGCTGTCTTTATAATCGGCTTAATCAAACGAAGTAAACCCTTCCTAATTCGGGGTGTGGGCTTGGGAAGAGGGGTGAAACCCCTTTCCCAAATACCCGCAGCCCCCAAAAGGTAATGTTCCCCTCCCGTTCTCATAAACCTTATACTATCTCTCTGATCGTTAACGGGAGGGGTCAGGGGTGGGCATCTTAACTCTTCTGTTATTGCTTCGGAGCACTCGCTACATAGCTTTCCTGAATTGTAAATTGTAAATTGTGCTACAATGCTGCTTGTCTGAGCTTATGCAGGATCTGCGTCTCAAGGCGCGAAACCTGCACCTGCGATACACCGATCATTTTTGCTATCTCCATCTGCGTTTTGTCCTTGAAATACCTCAAAACGACTATCTGCCTTTCCCTTGGCTCCAACCGGCTTATGAGTTCGCGGAGCATCACCCTGTCTGCAGCGTCGCAATCGCAGCCGGTATCCGGGAGCGTACGTTCCGCCATATTTTCGCTGGAAGGGTCGTCAAACAGCGGGTCGTCAATGGAGATGAGCGCACGCGAAGATTCCAGTGCAAATACCAGCTCTTCCGCGTCCACATCAAGCTCCGCCGCGATTTCATTCACCGAAGGGTTTTGCCCTTTTTCCCGCCTCAGTTTCTCTTCCGCACGGGCTGCACGCGCAGCCAGCTCCTTGAGCGTGCGCGAGACCTTGATCATCCCGTCGTCACGGAGGAATCGCTTGATTTCTCCCATGACAAGAGGTACGGCGTATGTGGAAAAGCGCACGCCGTAAGTTTCGTCATAGTTCCGTATTGCCTTCATGAAACCCATGCTCCCGATCTGGAAAAGGTCCTCGTACTCCGTGCCCCGTCCTGTGAATTTCCTTATGATGCTCCGGATAAGGGGTTCATTTTTCTGCACCAGTGTTTTTATTGCCTCTTCGTCTCCGCCCTGCGCATTTCTAAGAAGTTCCAGCGTCTGCTCATGCGTCAAAAGGGCATCGCTCATTCTTCGCCACTTCCGTTTTGATCGGCGCCGATATGCTTTTCCATACGCACCGTCGTACCGCGGTCGAGAGCCGATTCCACTTCCAAAGAGTCCATGAATGTCTCCATAACGGTAAAGCCCATCCCCGAGCGGTCTGTCCCCGGGCTGGAGGTGTAAAATGGCTGCCTTGCCTGCTCTACGTCCTCGATGCCCTTTCCCCTGTCCCTGATCTCCACCTTCAACGTACGCCCGATCAAGGCGGCTGAGATCTCCACCGTTCCCACCGTCCCCTCATACGCGTGTATGATGGCATTGGTGACCGCCTCTGAAACGGCTGTTTTGATATCCGCCAGCTCCTCCAGCGTCGGGTTCAACTGCGCTGCAAAAGCCCCCACCACTACCCGGGCAAAGCTCTCGTTCACCGAGTAGCTGGGAAAGCTGATATGCATATTGTTTTCTGCCTGCATCTTTGTCCCTCCCAAATTCAAAAATCATCCGGCAAGTTCAGCCGATCTTATTTATGAGCTGATACAACCCCGACATCTTCAGTATCCTGTCTATCTGGCTTGACATATTCATAACGGATACTTTCCCGCCGCGTTTCTGCATCGTCCGGCACCTTCCCAATATGACGCCGATGCCCGAACTGTCCATGAAAGTCAGAGACGATAGGTCCAGCACGAGTTCTTTGATGCCCTCGTCTTTGAGCATCCCCTCCAGTTCCTCCCGCACAAAGTCGGCGTTGTGATGGTCGAGCTCACCCGCCGGTTTCGCTTTGAGGGCCGTTCCCTGCCTTTCGCATCGAATAAGCATTCATTCCCCCTCCTTTTCAAAGGGCATATATAATGTTCTAATGCGCCCCGTAAAAGCCCTTCCTCGTTTTTTGTCGTCTTTTATCCCTGCACGGCTTTTTTTGTACTAATTTGAACCATGGTTATTATGCCCACAAAAACCAGTTAATATGCTTCACTTTTTCTTTAGGGATTTTAAACAATGTTTAACAAAAATATCATGTATTGTTTAACATACCGCCATGGCTTTTGTGGAATTTTATATTTGATAGAAGTATTTAGAAGAGATTCGGAGTTGTTGGGTGGAGTATGAGGGCTGCAAAAAAAGGCGGGGCTGTCCCTGCTGAAAGAAAGCCGCGCTTTCGCGCTTTGAGGATCGCGCTGCTTTCTTTTGCCACCCTCGTCCTTGCTTTTATATCCGGCTGTCTGATCTTTTACGTCATTGTCGCTTCGGAGACCCGCCTGGATGAATCAAAGTTGAAAAACCTTCCGCAGGCGCTGCTCATTTACGATTCGAAGGGCACTGAGCAGGCGACGGTCTCCGGTTCCCAGAACAGGCAATGCGTCCCCCTTTCCAAAGTCCCGCAATACGTCCGCGATGCCTTTATCGCCGTCGAAGATGTACGCTTTTATCAGCACGGCGGGCTGGACATAAAGCGGATATTCGGCGCGCTGTGGGACGATATAACCAGCGGCAAGCTCAAAGAAGGGGCCAGTACCATATCTCAGCAGCTTATCAAGCTGACCCATCTGACCAGCGAAAAGACCATAATGCGCAAGGTCAAGGAAGCCGTCATGGCCATCCAGCTTGAGCGCAGTTATTCCAAGGATGAGATACTTGAGATGTACCTGAACACCGTCTATTTCGGCAACGGCGCATACGGGATCGAGGCGGCCTCCAAGGCATATTTCGGCAAAGACGTTAGCGAGCTGACGCTCTCACAGGGCGCTCTGCTCGCAGGCGTTATAAAATCCCCGTCCAACTATGCTCCGCATCTGGATTTTGAAGCAGCGATCAAAAGGCGGGATGTCGTCCTTTCCCTTATGGAGCAGTACGGGTTCATTCCCGCTGAAGCTGAAGCTTCTGCAAAAGCGGAGAAAATCGCCCTTGCTACGCAGACTTCCTCCCGCGGTTATCCCTACGGCTATTTCACTGACGCTGCACTGGACGAGGCCAGAGATGCGCTCGGCATCTCGTCCGACGAGCTTATGACAGGTGGATACAGGATCTATACGACGCTCGATCCGGCAGCTCAAAAAGCATGCGAGGATCTTTTCCTGGATAAGGCCAATTTCCCGCCGGATGCTGCCGACGGCACTCTCGCCCAGTCCGCGATGGTAGTGATAGACCCGGAAACCGGCGGCGTCAGCGCGCTCATGGGAGGCAGGGAGTATGTTGTAAAACACGGGTTGGACCGGGCAACCGGTATGTACAGGCAGCCGGGCTCCGCTATAAAGCCCGTCCTTGTGTACGCTCCGGCGCTGGAGCTGGGCATCTGTACGCCTGCGACAGTGTTATATGACAGCCCGCAGGATTTCAACGGATACAAACCCGATAATTTCGGGGGAAAATA
>JAUYED010000006.1 GCA_030691525.1 Bacillota bacterium
GGGAAGGATGCAAAGCCCTCTTCCTGCACGAGCTTCCTCAGGCAGCCCTTCACGGGATCCGTGGTTATCACGATATGCTCCTTCCACCTTTTGCCGAGCTTCTCTTTAAGCACACAGGTTATGATCAGGAATTGCGCCATAGTCTCAGCAGTTGTGCCGGATTTTGAGACCACGTTGAACATGGCCTTTTCGATATCAATGACGTCCATCAGCGCCGCCATGCGCTCAGGGTCAATATTATCCTCGACGTAAAGCCGCGGGCCGCCCCGCGCTTTTTCGGGAAGTTCATTATAATGCAGGTGCTTCAGCGCTTGGTGGACGGCGATGGGCCCCAGCGCAGACCCGCCGATGCCCAGCACCACGAAGCTGCTGCAATTTTTCCTCACATCCGCCGCAAAGGATAGTATGGCCTCTATTTCGCCGGCGGGGATATAGGGCAGATCGCGCCACTCCATCCGGGAGCGGCCCTGCTCTACCGCTTCATGCGCCGCTTCAAGTCGCCCCGATAAGCCGCTTAGCTCATCAAGCCCTATCCCATTCCCGCCGATGGTTTCCTTCAGCATGCAGGAGTAGTCAAGGGAAAGGGACATTTTCTTTTGCCATTCTTTGTCGAGATACTTTTTCATCGGTTCCATATTCCTTTCAAAAAGTTTATTCAAGTATGCATACGTACGCTTCCCAAGGCCCTATCGTGTCGCTGCCAAGGTTCAGTTTTTCCCGTCCGGCGTTGCTCAACACCCGTTTTTCGCTGCCTGCGGTGATGCCTTCGGGCAGGGCAAAGCCAGCATCCGTATCCGAAAAATTCAATACCACCAAAAGGCGCTCCCCTTCATATTCCCTGATCCAGCAATAAAACTGGGGATGCTCTTCCATGAGCGGGATAAAGCTGCCGTATACTATGACAGGCATTTCTTTGCGAAGCCGGATCAACCTGCGATAGTAATTCAGTACGGAAGAAGGATCCCCCGTCTCCGTTTCCACGTTGATCTCGGGGTAATTGGGATTTACCTCGATCCACGGCGTACCCGCTGTAAAACCGGCATTCTTCTCTGCGCTCCATTGCATAGGCGTACGGGCGTTATCCCGGCTGCTCCTGTTGAGTGCGCTTAGTATGAGATCATCCGGCATGCCCATGGCACGGCTCTGGGCGATATAGTTGAAAGAATCCAAGTCCCGGTACTGGTCAAAACGGGTGAAAGGGATATTGGTCATGCCCAGTTCCTCGCCCTGATAAACATAAGGCGTCCCCTGCTGCATGTGTATCATAGTGCCAAGGAGCTTTGCAGAGCGTACAAGATATTTCCTGTCGTTGCCGAAGCGTGAGACCTGACGGGGCTGGTCGTGGTTGCTCAGGTAAAGCGAATTCCATGCCTTACCGTAGAGCGTCGTCTGAAAACGGTTCAGCGTCTGCTTGAACTCGATAAAATCATAAGGCATGAAGCTGGTCCAAAGCCCGCCCTTTATGACATGCTCGAAATGGAAGACCATGTCGAATTCATGCGTATCAAAGCCGGCGTACTGCAGTGCCAGCTCGGGCGTGACGAAAGGCCCCTCGCCCACTGTCATGATATCCCTTCCGGCAAACGCTTCGCGGTTCATTTCCTGTATGAATTCATGGATGCGCGGCCCGTTGTAAACGTGCACGATGGGGAACTGATACTTGCTGCCCGGGACGAATTCAGGCGCTTCCGGGAAGCCCTGGACCTTGCTGTACATATTTGCAACGTCAAAACGGAAACCGTCCACTCCCTTATCCAGCCAGAAGCGGATGACGTTATAAAGGGCCTGGCGTACATCGGGATTTTCCCAGTTGAGGTCGGGCTGCTTCGGAGAAAACATGTGCAGGTAATATTCGCCCGTCTTTTCATCGTACTCCCAGGCGGAAGGGGAGAAGAAAGAACCCCAGTTGTTGGGCTCCGAGCCATCCGGCTTGCCCTTTCTCCAGATATACCAGTCCCGCTTGGGATTATCCCTGCTTGAACGCGACTCGATGAACCAGGGGTGTTGGTCCGAAGTATGGTTCAGCACCATGTCCATGATGAGCTTGATGCCGCGGCTGTGGAGGCCGTTTTTCAACGCTTCCCAATCTCCTATGGTACCCATCTCGTCCATGATTGAGTAGTAGTCGGAGATATCGTAGCCGTTATCTGCATTAGGCGAAGCGTAGACGGGGCAGAGCCAGACAACGTCCACGCCCAGCCACTTGATGTAGTCCAGCTTGGCTGTGACCCCCTTCAAGTCGCCCTGACCGTCTCCGTTGGAATCGCTAAAGCTTCTCGGATAAAGCTGATAGACAACGGCCCTTTTCCACCACTGGTTTTCCATAGGCCCCTCCAAATCACAAAATATTGAAAATATCCGCACAGGTTTGACAACCAGGGGTTTCCTTCCATGTCAATATGATTTTATTACATGAACTCCCCCGCGTCAATTTGGCTTTATGATATTTCACAGTATGTACGAGTGAAAGGCGCCGTAGGAAGAAATGTCCTGTTATGATATAATACCTTCATCAGAGTAACAAAAAGCCAAAAAAACGTGTGCGGCAGGTTTTTGCTTTAAACCCGACATAACTTAAAAGGGGTAGGTCAAAGTGAAAAAGGGCTTATGTTTCGGCATCCTCATCGTTCTAATCGGCGTCGTGTTCCTGCTCAATGCAGTAGGCGCCATCCATTTCCAGTTTGATACCTGGTGGCCGCTCATCCTGATAGTCATAGGGCTTCCCGTGTTGATCGTGGGGCCGGGAAGATTTTTTGCGCTAATCCTCGTTTACCTTGGCGGATGGTTCCTGTGTGAAAAAAACGGCTGGCTGCCGACGAATATGGCAGGGCTTTTCTGGCCCATACTCATCATCCTCTTTGGCATAGCCGTCATCTATTCGGTCATACGAAGGAAGAACAAAAAAGAAGACAAGCGGGAAAAGTTCGAGTGCGCGGGCAGCTTCTGCGAAGTGGACATGAAAAACACGTCAGAGGCATTCAAAGAGGGCAAGGCCTCGGCGGTATTCGGCGCTGTGAAGCTGGACCTTTCCTCGGCGCACGCAGAAAGCAGCGAAGTAAAACTGACGCTTGAAGCGGTCTTCGGCGCTTTAGAAGTCGTTGTGCCAAAAGACTGGGAAGTGCATGTCAGCGGCGCTCTCGTGCTGGGCGCTATACAGAATAAGTCATCGTTCCAGCCCGCAGAAAAAAAGGTCACAGCCAATGCGAACTGCTCGGGATTTATGGGTGCGATCACCATCAGGAACTGATTTTCTAATCCTCGTGGAAAATAGGGGGCATTTTTTCTATTGAGTGAATGAAAAGACATGCCCTGGGCTGCTGCATCGGTTATCATATAAGAAAGCCCATGGCTTAACTATGCGGCGGCTTTCAGATTGATTTACGGGAGTGGGAAGAATGCGCATCCTTCATACGTCGGACTGGCATCTCGGGGCGCGGCTGACAAACGGCGAAAGCAGGATAGAGGAGCAAAAGCAGGTGCTGGAGGAGATCTGCCGTATTGCGGACGAAAGAGATGTGCAGCTTATCGTCATCAGCGGAGACGTCTACCACCACTATAACCCTTCCACCGAAGCTGAAAACCTCTTCTACAGGACGCTGGCGCACCTCTCGCATCGTGGGGAGCGGGCTGTAGCGGTCATAGCGGGGAACCACGATAATCCTGAGCGCCTTTGTGTTGCAGAGCCGTTCTACTTTGCCCACGGGATACTGATCGTAGGGGGATACGGGCATTCTTTTTCTTTGCCCGACAGCGCGGAGATAAAAGATCTGGGCGGCAACTGCTTCATCGTCAAAACGCGCATGATGAGTGAGGCGGCCGTCATTGCCGCGCTGCCGCACGCCAGCGAAGGCCGCCTCAGGGCGACATACGAGTCCATAACGGGGAAAGATGGCGCGGGGTACGCGGACGCGTTGAAACATCTTTTTTCCGAATCCGAAAAGCGGTTTGAAAAAGGCGCGGTCAATATTCTTGCATCGCACCTTTTTGTCATGGGGGGCGCCTATGCCGGGGACGAGCTTAAAGGCACGGCGATAGGCGGCACCGAAGGCGTTCCGCTTTCGGCCTTCCCTGCCGGAGCAGACTACTGCGCGCTCGGGCACCTGCACAGGCCTCAGCTGCTTGGCAGAAACGGGACGATCGCCTATTGCGGTTCCCCCCTGCAGTACCACCTTGACGGGGGCGGGAAACGGTGCGTATTCCTGGTGAATATCCGGCCGGGGGAAAAGGCCGCCGTCAGTGAAATACCGCTGACGTCAGGGAAAGCCATGGCGTGCTGGCAGGCAGAGGATTTTGATCAAGCACTGCAATTTTGCCGGAGCGACAGGGACAGGGGGGCTTGGATCCTTCTTAAAGTCATGGTTAAAGAGCCGCTGAAACCGTCGCAGGTGGCAGAGCTGAGGGCAGAGCGCGGGAACGACCTGTTTGCCGTCATGCCGATGTATCCAGACGCCGTCATGGGCGAAGAACGCCCGGACATTGCCGGCTTGAAAGATGAAGAACTCTTTACCGAATTCTATAAAACAAAAATGAAGCATGAACCAAGCCGCCAGGTGGTGGAACTTTTTTTGCGGCTCTCGGCGGAAGCCGGAGCGAGCGGGGAGGGCGAAGATGAAACCTCTTTGGCTTGAGATAGAAGGATACAAAAGCTACAGGGAAAAGCAAAGAGTGGACTTTGAAGCTCTCGGCAGAGACGGGCTTTTCGGCATCTTCGGCAGGACGGGCAGCGGCAAATCCAGCATCCTGGATGCTGTGATATTCGCTTTGTTCGGAGGAGGCCGGGACCTTGGCAGTTTGATAAATTCAGTGTGCAAAAGCGCGAGGGTCTCATTTGCATTCAATATGCTCACAGCGGATGGAAGAAAGACATTTGAGGCCTCCCGCGGGATCACCAGAAACAAAGACGGGAGCGTGAATACGTCGGAATGCCGATTTATCAGGTATGACGGATCACATCCCGTGGTGCTGGCTTCGGACAGGACGGAGCAGATGAATGAGGCCGTCAGGAGCGTGCTCAAGCTTGACAAGGAGGAATTCAGCAAGACCGTCGTACTCCCGCAGGGGCAGTTTGCCGACTTTCTCCGGCTGGGTTCCGCTGCGCGCAACGATATTCTTGAAAAGATATTCATGCTGGATAAATACGGTACGCTTCTGGAGAGCAGGGCAAAGCAGGAAAAGGAAGTGCTCAAAGAAAGAAGCATCCAGATGGGTCAAATCATCCAGGAGTGCGCCTATGCTGCCGACGCTGAGCTTGCGAGACAAAAGGAAGCCGTTTCTGCCGGAAAAGCGGCAGGGGAGATGCTCGAAAAACAAGCCAAAGATGCCGAGGCGTTTTTCACAGTTATGACCGAGGCCTATAAAAATACCTGCGAACTCGAAACCCTGCTGGCAAGAGCCGGAGAGCTGGCGCAGCAGGCAGGGGAAATGACAAAAATAAAGGCGGCCTGCCTTCAGGCGGAGAAAGCGGAACGGGCGCTGCCTTTCATCAAAGCTTATAGCGAAGCCAAAATGGCATGCGATAAGGCAGCGGGCGAAAAAGAAAGGCTTCAAAAAAGTTTTTTGCCTGCGGAAGAAAGGATGAAAGCCGCCTCGGCCATGTTTGAGACGGCAGAAAAAAACAGGGGAGAAAATATGAAGCTGGGGCAGCTGTCAGTTGCTTTGGAAGATTACATCAAGCTTCAAGTCAATGCGGAGAATATAAAAAAAGAAGCAGAAAAAGCGCGAGGGTTTGCTGCGGCGCTCCAAATAGAATTTGAACAGGCGGATACCCGTGCCAAAAAGCTTGAAACCGGATTGAATAAACTGAAAGAAAAAAATTATGCGATTTTTGCCGCGTCCCGTCTGGAAGAAGGGATGCCCTGCCCTGTCTGCGGCTCCACCTCTCATCCGGACAAGGCGGAGGGGGCGATGCTTGACGCCCGGGCGCTGGAGCTTCAGGCCAATGAAGCAAAAGAAACAGCGGAAGGCGTGAGGAAGCGGCTGGACGAAGCGAGAGGAAAGGTGGAAGGCCTTCTTGGCAAGGCGCATGAAGCGGGAAACAATATGGATGCGGTCCTCTCCCGGCTTGCCGGCTTGAGCCCGGAGGCAAAAACGCTTGACCCGGACAGAGCAAGGGCGATACTGGAAGGAACCCGCCGCCGGCTTAAACAAATAACAGAAGATTTTAGCGCAGCCAGCAATGAAAAAGATAATGCTGAAAAAGTTTTTAATACCCTGAAACAGCAGCTTGCGGCTGCTGAAAATGCAGAAAAAATTTATACGGCCGGTTTGAAAAAAGCGGAAACC
>JAUYED010000102.1 GCA_030691525.1 Bacillota bacterium
GGACCCCGTTCCTACGGCGAAATCCATCACCGATCTTGAAAGATTTTTTTCAGGCGTTATACAGATGCGTGCAGATGCTGCGGAGATTGAGAACACAAAGGTGAATGAATACGCCAAACGGAATAGTCCGGCGGCCACCCAGAAATATCAGGAACAGTATAAATGGCTGGACGAGCTGACAGACCAGGAAATGAGCGCACTCAAAGCGGACGTTCCACTCCAATTATATGACGATGAGGTCATATCCCTGATCAAGGCCTCTAAAAGCGATATAGAACGGCTGCACACTGTTACCGGTGACCAGATGCAGAGTGCGCTGGACAAAGGCGTTAAGGAAGAGCACCGGCTGGATACGGCCGATGATATCAAAACCGAGCTTGAAACGGCGCTTTCAGTGGAAGACCGTACGCTGATACAAGTAGGCAAGAAAGCCGTTGACGCCTACCTCACTGCCAACATGGTTTACGATGAAGAGCAAACTAACGCCGACAGGGAGGCAGCCGCCAATGCAGTAGCACCCGTCGTTTTGAAAGCGGGGCAGAATATCATTCTCAAAGGCGAGGCCGTGACACAGGAGCAGTATGATCTGATGAAATCGCTGGGCCTTCTGACGAAAGGCGGATTAGACATCTGGCTTTACGTCGAAGTATGCCTCTTTGTGATCGGCCTCTCTATACCTGTGGCTATCTACACTGCCATCTATCACAAGGAAACTGTCATGCAGATACCGCGGCTGCTGCTAATGCTGCTGGTAATGCTGATCGTTGTCGCTGCGGCCGTGCCGCTCTCCAGATATCAGCCAAGGTTGATCCCCGTCTTTCTGGCCACGCTGCTTATTTCAGCCGTTTACAGCGAAAGGCTGGCTATCGTCATAACCGTCTATCTTTCGCTTGTGGTCAGTATAATGGCCGGCTACGGAGAGTTCAAGGAGCTTCAGAGCGTATTCAACGCCGTCGCGCTCATTGCGGCGGGATGGGCAGGCATATTTGCCATACGGAAAATGCAGCACCGTGTAAGGATGGTCGTAGGAGGAGTCGTTTCGGGCGGTGTATATGCGCTGCTGAATGTTGTTCTCGGGCTCATAACGGGCAAGACATGGGGGGAATTGCTTGTCTGGGCAGAATGGAGCGCAGCCAGCGGCGTCGCTGCCGCAATCATCTGTTTGGGCACGCTTCCCATATGGGAAACCCTTTTCCGCATCGCCACGCCTACAAAGCTGCTCGAACTGGGGAACACCAACCAGCCCCTGCTGAAGCGGCTGATGATCGAGGCCCCGGGGACGTACCATCATTCCATCATGACGGCCAACCTCGCGGAGGCAGCGGCTGAAGCCATCGGTGCTAATGCACTGCTTTGCCGCGTAGGGGCATTCTATCACGATATAGGCAAACTGAAAAATCCGCAGTTGTACATCGAAAACCAGCTTGGCTACGGCAACCCCCATGATGAGCTGTCTCCCACCGCCAGCGCGGACATAATAAAAGAGCATGTGGCTTACGGAGAACAGCTTGCACAGTCCTGCCGGATCCCCAAGCCCATACAGGATATGATATCCCAGCATCACGGGACAGCTCCCATCCTCTTTTTCTACCACAAGGCGGCCTCGGAACCGGGCAGCAACGTAGACCTTGAAAGGTTCCGGTATGAAGGGCCAAAACCCCAGACCAAGGAGGCAGCCCTTCTGATGCTATCCGATGGCATCGAAGCGGCGCTGCACGCAAAGCAGGATAAAACCGAGGGGTCTATTTCCAGCGCTGTAGCGGACCTTGTTAAGGAACGAATATATGACGGGCAGCTGGATGAAAGCCCGCTGACGATGAATGAAATAAAGACGGCGCAAAACGTTTTCATAAAAGTATTGAGCGGCGCGTACCACAACAGGGTGGAATACCCCGAAAGAGCCATTGCAAGCCGGGAGAAGGCGGAATAGATGAAGCTGGACATCGTAAACGCGCAAAATGAGATCCGCCTTGATAAAGCCATCAGGAATGCAGTCACGCAGGCGGCTGTGCTGACGCTTGAACACGAAGGCGTTGGCAGCGCCGTCGAACTGGCGCTGGTCTTTACGGATGATGACGGTATCCGGAAGCTGAACCGCCGGTACCGTGATATTGATACGGCTACAGACGTGCTCTCTTTTCCCAACCTTGAGGAAGAAGATATTTCGCGCTTGAAGGCGGGACAAGCCATAGCAAAACGTGAACCCGGGCAGAAAGCGCCCTATCTCGGCGACGTAGCTATTTCATTACCCTGCGCGGCACGTCAGGCATCGGAAGCGGGGCATCTCATCCAAAATGAGGCCGCTATCTTGATGGTGCATGCCGTGCTCCACCTTTTGGGATATGACCATAAAGCAGGAAAAGGGCATCCAGAGGAAATGTTCAGCATACAGGCGGCGGTACTCAAGGATATGGGACTGTCATGGAGGTGGGAAGGTATTTGACACGTACACGGCTGTCCCAAAGCTTCAATGACGCCATAGGCGGCCTCATCCACTGCTTCAAAACGCAGCGGAACATGAGGATCCACTTCTTCATCGCCATTCTCACCATCATCGCGGCAATTACATTGAATGTAGACCGCGGGGAAATGATGGTCCTTGCGCTGACCATCGCCATCGTTTTCATCTGTGAAATGTTCAATACCGCAGTTGAAGCCATCGTTGATCTGGTCTCCAAGGAGCGGAACGAGCTGGCCAGAGTCGCAAAAAACGTGGCGGCAGGGGCAGTACTGGTCTCAGCGCTTACCGCCCTGGTCGTTGCATACCTCGTATTTTACAGAAAACTGAGCGAGCTGGCTATCGACTCCCTGACTTATATGGAAAACCTGCCGGCACACCTGACATTTGCGAGCTTGATGGCTGTGGTCATAGTGGTAATCATAGTGAAATCCTTGTTCCGCAAAGGCACTTTCCTGCGGGGGGGCATGCCCAGCGGCCACACGGCGATCGCTTTTTCTATATTTATTTCCATCGCGCTGGCTACGCATGATCCGTACTCGACCGCCTTCTCGGGCTTGCTGGCCCTGCTGGTAGCTGAAAGCCGCATTGAAACGGGGATGCACACCCTGCTCGAAGTGATCGTCGGCGCCCTGCTGGGGATGATGATGACGCTGAGCTTGTACGGGCTTTCAAGAATGTTGGTACAAAGCTAAATATGGGAGACGTTAATATTATGCAGGGGAAAATCAAGCGCTCGGGCTTCATTTGCATAGCCGGCTGCACCAATACCGGCAAATCCACGCTGCTCAATGCACTAATTGGCCAGAAAATAGCCATCGTATCCGGGAAAGCGCAGACCACGCGCCACAGGATCATGGGCATATTGAACCAGGGCGATACACAGATGGTTTTCATAGATACGCCCGGCATCCACACCCCGCGCACGAAACTGGGGGATTACATGATGAAGACGGTGGAGGAGTCGCTTGCCGGCGTGGACGCCGTCGTCATGGTGCTGGATGCAACAAAAGGCCTGGGAGCGAGGGATGAGACCCTCCTCGAAAAGCTCAGGATGCAAAAAACGCCGGTAATCCTCGCCGTCAACAAAAGAGACGCAGCGACAAGGGAAGAAATGCTCAAAACCCTTGCTGCCACTGAAAAATATGGCTGGGTGGACGCGGTGGTGCCTGTTTCAGCGAAAACAGGCGTCGGGCTCGAAAAGCTCAAAGCCATCCTTGAACCATATGCGAAGGAAGGGCCCCAGTACTTTCCCGACGGTGTGGTTACCGACCAGCCCGAGCGGATCCTGGCAGCTGAAACCATCCGCGAGAAAATCCTGACGCTGCTGCGAGAGGAAGTGCCGCACGGCGTAGGCGTGGAGATAGAAGAGATGAGCCGCCGTGAAAACGGCATTTGGGATATCTCTGCCGTGATCATCTGCGAAAGGCCCGGCCACAAAGCCATCATCATCGGGAAAAGCGGCAGCATGATCAAACGGATCGGGGAGCTTGCCCGGAAGGACATCGAGGGCATGCTTGATGCCAAGGTATTTTTGCAGCTCTTTGTCAAAACGGAAGAGGATTGGAGAAACAGGCCGCCGCTGCTCAGGGATATGGGCTATGAATGACGACGGGTTGTTTGCTCAATGGGAGATGTTGGTGCTTGGGAAGTCTCAAAACGCAGGCCGTAGTGCTCAGATATGCCAATTATAAGGATTACGACAGGATACTGACGCTTTATTCCAAAGAATACGGCAGGATAGTGGCGAACGCCCGTGGCTGCCGCCGGCCCAAAAGCCGGTTGCTTGCGTGCAGCCAGCTTTTTTGTTTCGGCGAGTATGTTTTCAACCAGAAGAGCGAGCGGCTTTCCGTCACATCGTGCGAGATCATGGACAGCTTTTTTGATGTATCCACGGGCGTTGATACCTTTGCGTACGCCGAATTCATTCTCAACGTCTGCGAGGAGGCAGCTCTCCCGGGCGAAGGAAGCGCCGAGATATTCTCCCTTCTCGTACGCACGCTGTCTGAGCTATGCAGCGGCAAAAGAAACCCTTTGGCGATCACCGTATATTTCATGTTGAAACTGATGGACATATCGGGATACCGGCCCAACCTTGACTGCTGTTCGCACTGCGGCAAGGGAGGGGAGACGGCGTATTTTTCCGCCAGAGACGGCGGGGTGATATGCAGGGAATGCAGAGCCGATGATTCTGTCAGGGTCAGCCCCGAGGCAGTAAGGGCGGCCAGCTGTCTGTTGAATGGTGATATGGAAGCGATCAATGCTGTTCCTGCCGGGCTTTTCAAGGAAATCGCCGCATTTTTGTTCAACTATGTGGAATGCAAATTTGAAAAGCGTTTCAAGTCCAGGGCATTTCTCTGCCATATCGCTTAGAAAAGCCGATCCCATCTAAAAATGTTTGACAACAGCCAATGTGAATGTGATAATATAAAATTCAAACGGTTTGAAATTCCATTTATATAAAAATTGAGAGGAGAACTTAGGAAATGTCCAAGAAGTACGTTTATCTTTTCAGTGAAGGCAACGCGGCCATGAAAAACCTGCTGGGCGGCAAAGGCGCCAACCTCGCGGAGATGACAGGCCTTGGATTGCCTGTGCCTCAGGGGTTTATCGTTACCACGGAGGCCTGTACCCGTTATTATCAGGACAATGAGACCATCGCCACCGAGATCCTCGAGCAGATTTACGAGGCGCTGGCTAAGTCGGAAGAAATAAACGGCAAGAAATTGGGAGATATAAACGATCCCTTTCTCGTATCCGTCCGCTCCGGCTCCAGGGCTTCCATGCCCGGCATGATGGATACCATCCTTAACCTAGGTCTGAATGACATCTCGGTGCAGGGGCTGGCCAAGCTTACCAAAAACGAACGCTTTGCGTACGATAGCTACCGCCGCTTCATCCAGATGTTCTCTGACGTCGTCATGAATGTGAACAAACCTAAATTTGAACGTATCTTAGAAGAAGTCAAAAAGGAAAACGGCGCCAAAGTGGATACGGAACTGACCGCCGACAACCTCAAAGAAGTCGTCAGAAGGTATAAGGCGCTTTATAAAAAAGAGAAGGGCGAGGATTTCCCTCAGGACCCCAAAGTACAGCTTACTGAATCCATCAAAGCAGTCTTCCGCTCATGGGACAACCCGCGTGCGATCGTATACCGCCGCCTGAATGATATCCCCGGGGACTGGGGAACGGCGGTAAGCGTACAGGCCATGGTCTTTGGCAACATGGGCAACGATTCTGGCACAGGCGTGGCATTCACCAGGAACCCTGCTACGGGCGAAAAGAAGCTCTATGGCGAATACCTGATGAACGCCCAGGGCGAAGACGTGGTGGCAGGCATCAGGACGCCCCAGCCCATAGCTCACCTCGAAGATACCATGCCCGAGCTCTATCATCAATTCGCAAATATCGCTCAGACGCTGGAAAGACATTATAAAGACATGCAGGATATGGAATTCACCATTGAACGCGGCAAACTTTACATGCTGCAGACGAGGAACGGCAAACGTACTCCAGCAGCAGCGCTTTGCATCGCCGTTGATCTTGAAAAGGAAGGCATGCTTACCAAAGAGGAAGCCCTGATGAAGGTGGACGCCAGACAGATGGATGCTTTATTGCACCCCACATTCGAACCTCGCGCAATCAAAAAAGCCGTACCTATCGCCAGCGGCCTTCCCGCTTCGCCGGGCGCCGCATGCGGCCAGGTATTTTTCACAGCGGAAGATGCCGTGACCGCCTACAGAGCAGGGCATAAGGTCATCCTCGTCCGTCTTGAAACCTCGCCCGAGGATATCGAGGGCATGCACGTATCGCAGGGCATACTGACTGCCCGCGGAGGCATGACATCCCACGCAGCAGTGGTTGCACGCGGTATGGGGACATGCTGCGTCGCCGGCTGCGGAGAGATACATATCGAAGAAGAAAAAAAGATATTTTCTACTGCCGGTGGCAGAAAATTTAAGGAAGGCGACTTTATTTCCCTTGATGGGACTACAGGAAAAGTTTATGGGGAAGCTATCCCAACCGTCGAAGCCCAGCTAACGGGGGACTTTGGCACGCTGATGCAGTGGGCGGACGAGGTGCGTACCCTGAAGGTACGGACCAATGCCGACACTCCGGCAGATGCGGCACAGGCGGTAAAATACGGGGCGGAAGGTATCGGGCTTTGCCGCACAGAGCATATGTTCTTTGGAGAAGACCGCATAGCGGCGATGCGCCAGATGATCGTGAGCAAAAATGTGGAGCAGCGTGAAGCCGCCCTGGCCAAGCTGCTGCCCATGCAGAAGGAAGACTTCAAGGGCATCTACAAGGTCATGGGCGCGCGCCCGGTGACCATCCGCTTCCTTGACCCGCCTCTGCATGAGTTCCTGCCCACTGACGAGGAAGACATCAAGGCGCTGGCAAAGGAAATGGGGATAGACCCTGCAGAATTGAAACAGACCATAGCCAACCTGCACGAATTCAACCCCATGCTCGGGCACCGCGGATGCCGGCTTGCCATAACCTACCCCGAGATCGCCAGGATGCAGACCCGCGCAATCATCGAGGCGGCCATTGAAGTGACCCGGGAAACAGGCATCCCGATACATCCCGAGATAATGATCCCGCTGGTGGGGGAAGTCAAGGAACTCAAATATGTCAAAGATATTGTCGTGAAGACCGCCGATGAAGTCATGATCGAAAGGGGCGTACAGGTGGACTACAAGGTCGGCACCATGATAGAGGTGCCCCGCGCCGCCCTGACCGCAGACGAGATTGCCAAGGAAGCGGAATTCTTCTCTTTCGGCACCAATGACCTGACGCAGATGACTTTCGGCTTCTCGCGCGACGACGCAGGAAAATTCCTGGATGATTACTATACAAAGAAAATCCTTGAATCGGACCCCTTTGCCCGCCTTGACCAGGTCGGCGTGGGGAAACTGGTGAAAATGTCTGTGGAACTGGGAAG
>JAUYED010000142.1 GCA_030691525.1 Bacillota bacterium
CAACCCGCTCAAGTCCCCTTCCCCCTGTCATTGCTAAATTGCGCAACCCCCGGATCGTACATTGTAAATTGCACAGTGTGGACTGTTTACGGTCAGCTCCCTTCACAATATGCGCAATCTTCCCCCTCACTCCGGAATTATTAGCCCCGGATTCCGCATCAGCGGCACCGTTAAGCATAAGTAGCCGCTCAGCGTTTCGTATGGATTGCCCCCGAAAAGGAACTGCACCCGTTTGACGCCCTTGATCTCCGTGAGGGAGTTGACGATGGCATAGACCAGCGCATTCTCTCCGGACGCGTCCAGGCCTACGCACCTTTCTTTAAATTTCATGGATAGGTCCACAACGGCAATATCCCCCGATATCTTCACCCCCAGCAAATCGTCGCTGCTGATGCCGCTGGGGAAAAGCGGCCATGCGTCATCGTTCTCAGTATATAGCGGCCCGCGCATCAGTTCATGTATCCTTGCAGCTGCGTCCATCGCAGACCTCTGGGGCACAGACCTTTGGATTGCCAGCAGGCCGGTGAATTCCTTGTTGGGAAAATACAGCGTGATATAGTTGCCGATGAGGTCAATAAAATCTTCCCTTTTCATCTGCCCGTTTGCGGGGAACTGCATCCCCGTCACTTCGGTCACGGGCTTTCCGTTCAGTTTGATGATAACATCACGGATGAGCGGTATATTGCCAGTGATGCTGTAGACGAGCGAGGCATAGGGCAGCGTTTCCGCCGAAGTGCCCTGCACGTCAGGAATGATAGGCAGTCCGGCAAAGTTGAGCACCGCCGTTTTCGTCCCGTCATTATTGCCGGTGATGGAGGGTGGTTCGAGCAATTCGATGTCTGATGGAAGCACAGGGAGCAGGCCTGTGTCGCCTTTGGGGCCGTTTTTGAGTATGTCAATGACGGCTTCGATATTACCCGTCGCACCCCATTGAACAGCCATTGGCTGGGGCATCAGGTACTGCCCGCGCGCATCACGGAAGTACACCACCGCAGTCGAGGCCGCCGTCTCACCGCTGTCAATGTCCTGTTTCATTTTTATTGCTTCGGATAAAAGGTCTGTTATTCCCGAAGTGTACCTTTCCGCAGGTCCTGTCGGCATACCCGCATAACCGGGTTCTATGCCGTTGAAGTAAACATTGATGCTGCTGACGCCTTCAAGTTCGCTCAAGGTATTAGCGATGGCTGTGCGCGCTATCATATAATCGTCAGGAAGAAATGCATCGAAATCGCCTTTGAGGTATACGTTTATCACATCCAGGGAGGATTCCACATATTCGATCTGCGTTTCTCTCGGCATGACGGGCAAAAAGTCCGCTTTGGGCCCGCTGATAAGCGCTTGAAGCGCCGCCTCGGGGCGTGATTCCCCGCTGCCGACCTCTATATTGGCTGTTTCCGTAGCAAATAGCGTCTTATCGGGGTTGAGGAAATAAAGGGCTGCCTTGAAGCTGGCAGTCTCGCCCGTAGGCAGGGGCACACAGCTTGGAAGGGGCGTTTGCGAAGCCGCGGGGCCGCCCGGGCTGCATCCCTGCAGAACAAAGAGGGCGGCCAACATGACTATGCAAACCGCGTATGCCGCTTTTCTCATCAGGTTGCCGCCTCCCCCCTATTTCGCGCTCAGGGAGTAGATATGTCCCAGGGCTTCGTAGGTCAGTTTCCAGCATTCGTTGACGCGCACCAGGCGCATGGGGATCGCGCTCTTGTGTACTGAATCTCCGTTTTTACCGGCCACAGTGCAGTCAATAGTGACGATAGCGGATTTCCCATCTCCCGATACGTTTTCTCCAACGATATCAAAATCTTCGAGCGTCTTATCCGAACCATTCAACGCCTCTTTCAATTGCTCTTCGGTAAGCCCGTCCTGTATATACTTTTGGTTTAGGTAGCCGTACGCTTTGCTGTAATCCCTGTCCATCAGCAGTTTCAGCGTATTCTCCAGCGCTCGGCCTGGGGTCAGGATGAGGCTGTCCTGCCGCAACTGGGGTTCCAGCGGTTGTTCCTCATCGGGGTCTCCGGCAAACCCTGCGTCTTTCAGTTTGATCCTCTGTCCGTATCCGGTGCCGTCAACGTCTACAAATACCTGGATGCTGCTGAACTGCCCCAGCTCGGTCAGCGTATTTATGATGGAATACAGGCCCAGCCGCTGCCTCTCCCATACTTTTTCCGTCCAGTCCGGGTTGGTAAGGTAATCTTGCGGTTCATCACCAAAAGGCAGCAGGAAATCCTTGCTCAGCGTGATGAAAAGGAATTCCCCGTTGTCCGAGACGGATCCCACCTTTGTTTTGGGGTTGATCACAGGATAAAGCTCGGTGTTGGCCGGCAAGGGCCCCTTTATCAGAGCGCGGACGATGGTTGCCTCGATCCGTTCGTTCGAAGGGATATCCATCACCCGCGTTTCAGACGAGAGCAGATATTCGTCTGCGTAGCGGAAATACAGCGAAGCGGTATATTTGTTTGTCTGCCCGGCCTGCGGCACCGCACTTATAGGCGGCTCCGTCTTGCCGCCTGTGGGTTTTTCCTCGCTGATGACGCTGCAGGAAGCCAGCAGCATGGCCAGCACTATGGCGATAAGGCTGACCATTTTCTTTATGAACAGATATCTGCTTATATTTGTTTTCATGGTTTTACCCTTCCTTGTTCCCCTCAGGCGCCTGCTGCAGCGGCAGTTCGAGCGTGAAGGTCGTCCCTTTCCCCGGCTCGCTTTTGACCGTCAGCATCCCTCTATGCATCGCGGTGATCTCCTTTGCAATGGACAGCCCCAGCCCTGTGCCGCCTGTCTCGCGCGAGCGCGCCTTGTCCACCCTGTAGAACCTTTCAAAAATATGCGGCAGATCCTCTTTGGGGATGCCTACGCCGGTATCCGATACCTTGAGCACTGCGAATTGTCCCCGGCTCTCCAAGCTTACGTCTACATGACCGCCTTCAGGCGTATATTTGATGGAGTTGTCTACCAGGTTGGATACCGCCTGGTACAGTTTTATCTCATTGCCGACAAGGTACAGTTCATCAGGCAGGTCGGCGCTTACGGCTACCCCCTTGTTTTCGGCTATGGGATAAAGGTTTTTGACCACGCGCTCGGTAAGCGAGGCCATCTCCACCCGCTCCATCGCTACTTGTGAATGCCTGTCTATCTTACTAAGAGTCATCAGGTCTGCTACGAGGTTATTGAGCCGGTCAATTTCATTGTTGATATCCTGCAGGAATTCCTTCCTCACCCTGGGCTCCGGCTCCTGGTACAGCATGGATTCCACGAGGATCTTGATGGAGCTCAGCGGCGTGCGCATCTCATGGGATGCATCGGCAATGAATTCGCTGCGCATCCTGTCCAGGTTTTCGAGCCGTTCGCTCATCATGTTGAATGTCGCAGCGAGCTTGGCCATCTCATTTTTCCCCGATACTTTCACCCTTCTATCAAATCTCCCCCGGCTGATATATAGTATTGCATGCATCATTTCATTTATAGGCCTGGTGATCAGCCGTGAGATTATGATGCTCAGCCCTACGATCACCACGCAGATGCCCGCCGAGATATAGGCAAGCTGTTCGCGGATCAGCCCTGTTTTATCCACTACGTCCTGTATGGACGTGGAAAAGACAAGCACGCCGATGGTTTTGGCATTCTTGATGATTGCCGAGGTATAATACACCATCCACGTGCTTTTTCCTTCTTCAGTAGATTCTCCCTGCTGGGGCAGAGCAGCCACTAAGTGGAATCCATATGAAAAATCTTTTTCCCCCAGTTGAATATCCTGTACTTCGCGGTACCCAAGTTTCACGCCATTGAGCAGCGAAAATCCGTCTGCCATGACTACGCCGTTGTTATCAAGGACTAAGATGCGCCCTCCCTGCTCCCTGCCCTTGTCCACTGCTGTAGTGTATAGCGTTCCGGCGTCAAAGCTATCGAGTGCAGGCATTATTTCCACTGCCAAACTGTTGACCTGTTTCATCTGCCGGGTGATCCGCTCACGCACAAGAAATTCTTCCAAGATACTTGTAGAAATAAGGAGCATCGCGGCAAAAGCTACGGCTGTGACCAGCAGGTATAGCAGAACGATCCTGCTGCGTATGGAGAAAAAGGATTTACTTATTCGCGAAATAGTAACCCACTCCCCATTTGGTCAGGATGTACTCGGGCTGTGCAGGGTTTTTCTCTATCTTTTCGCGGAGGCGTCTTATATGAACGTCTACTGCGCGTATATCCTTCACTGATTCGCTCTTCCATACGGTTCCCATGAGGTCTCTACGGGAAAAAACCTTTCCACGGTTTGTGGCAAAAAGCCGCAGCAGGTCAAATTCTTTAGCGGTAAGGTTGACGTCCTTTCTCCCCACTTCAACGCTTCTGTTGATAAAATTCATGCTCAGGTCATGGATATTGACGCCCTGCTTATCCTTATCGTTTTTGCCCTGTGCTGTCCGCCTGAAAACAGACTTCATACGCGCCTTCACTTCGAGGATGTTGAAGGGTTTGGTCATGTAATCGTCCGCGCCGTGCTCAAGGCCAAGCACCTTATCCATGTCCTCGCCCTTGGCTGTGATCATGATGATGGGAACGTGTGATTTTTCCCGCACGCGCTGGCATACTTCCATGCCGCTCATCCTGGGCAGCATCACATCCAGCAGTATCAGGTCAAAATCCCCATCCAGCGCTTTGGATACAGCCTCCTCTCCGTCATACGCTTCTTCAACAGAGTAGCCGTCCTGTTCAAGACTGTACTTCAGGCCTTTGACGATCAGCGGTTCGTCGTCTACCACAAGGATCCTCTTTTGCATACTGTTCACTCCTTGGGAAGTAATACTTTCTTAATAATTTTCGCCTAAAGCAAGGTAATGTATGAGTTTTTGACTGGTTAATATTAAATAAATATTACAAAGTATTATAACATATGATCAATATTTACACCATAACCGCAAAAATATAATTGATGGAAATACCAGAAACGCCCTACTTTGCCTTGCGCGGCACAAGAAGCACCGCCCCATCCTCCAGCGGGGTCAGGACATTTTGCACATCTGCATCGGCATCGGCCGTGAAGCCGCCCGCTTTTTTCACTGCATTCATAACTACGCTCCCTCTCTGCAGCGTATAAGTTCCCGGGGAATTGACCGCTCCCAGCACCGTAATATGTATCTCGCTGGCTGTTGAGCTTGCCGGCGCTGTTCCCGTGCTCTGCTGAGAAAACATCCTGTCCACGCCGAGGCTGCTGGCTAGAAAAAACCCTCCGACGGCAACAGCTGCAAGCAGCACTATGAGAAGCGCTCTCTGAAGGAACTGGCGTTTCTTGATATCCATATTTAACCACCTCGGATACAGATACATTCGACATACAGCGCACTTTTCCTCTAATTTCGCCCACAGTACCAAGCCCACCCTATACAAACCTGACGTTTTTTGATATATTAAGTTATCGTATAGATTAATGCCTTGAAAGGATGGAATCAAGTTTGAAAAAACTTGCAGCTTTTGTTGCTGCGCTGCTTTTCATAACAATCCTCATGCCGGTAAATACAGTTTCTGCCGAGCCGACGTTCAATGAGCCCAGTATCAAGGCCAAGAGCGCGATACTCATTGATGCGAATTCGGGCAAAGTGCTTTTTGCAAAAAATGAGAATAGTAAGATATACCCTGCCAGCACTACAAAGATCATGACGACCATTCTGGCGATAGAAAATGGAAACCTGGATGAACAGTATATATGTGGCCGCGAGGTCTCGGTCTTTTCTAAAAATTGCAGCCTTATGGGCCTTAAACCCAAAGAGAAGGTCACCATCCGGGAGCTGATCTACGGCATGATGCTTGTTTCGGGTAACGACGCAGCCAATGCCGTGGCTGTGGCTGTGGATGGCTCCATTGATAGCTTCGTCGAAAGGATGAACCAAAAGGCGCAGGAACTCGGCATGGAAAATACCAATTTCGTCAACGCGCACGGCATGCAGAAGGATGATCATTACTCTACGGCGGCGGATATGGCCAAGCTCGCGCAGTACGCCATGAAAAATGAGGAGTTCAGGAAGTTCGTCGCCACCAAATCCCATACCATAGCCAGCACCAATAAAAGCGCCGCGCGCGAATTAATAAATACCAATAAGCTTATATCTTTAGACCCTGCCGACAACAAGTATCATTACGCCTACGCTATCGGCATAAAAACAGGGCTGACGCCTACGGCTGGCGGGTGCCTCGTCGCTGCGGCCCGCCATGACGGCATGGAGCTGATCGCCTGTATCTATGGAGACACGTCTGCAGATGGCGTCAAGCGCTGGGGCATGGCAAAAAATATGTTTGATTATGGATATAATTACTATGCTTCGGTAGATCTTACGCAGATTCTTTCACAGATAAAGATCCAGGAGCGCATACCCAATGCGCCCAATTCTGATATAGGCAGCGGCGTATTGGACTTTGTCCCCCAATTTGAAGGCAATGTGATGTATACCGATACAAAGGAAAATATCGCACAGCTGACAGCCAGTCCTGATAGTATTACTGCGATCAAAGCATTTGATAAGGAGCTTGTTGCACCCATCAAAAAGGATGAGCGGATGGGCACTGTCACCTACAAACTGGGCAATCAGCTCATTTTGATGGCGCCGCTTTTAGCTTCGCGCGACGTTCTGGATGCAGACAGCGCCCCGGGGAGCCCCAGCTCCGCGCCGGCTTCGCCAGGCGATCCCGGTTATATTGAAGCAAAGACAAAAAAAGATACCTCGATCGTCGCGATCGTCATCATCTGCGTAGTCTTTCTTGTCGGCTTGATACTGCTGATCAACTACCTTGTGAAGCGCAGCAAGAAAAACGGCCAATTAAAGCGCCGTGTTCCAAATAATAAAAAAGCATACTACAATTACAGGCGAAGGTTCTGAGCAGCATAGTAAATATTGACATTTCCAGTTTGAAGCATTACGATAGCGGCAGAAGAATATTTCTGCTGCTTTTTTACTATGTTTAACCATCCAACCGCTTTCCGGTATTCAATTTTCCATTCTGGAGGGAATTTATGAAAAAGTATATCGCT
>JAUYED010000071.1 GCA_030691525.1 Bacillota bacterium
GCAGCCCGTACCCGAAAGAGCGAATGTCATTGACCTGATGGAGCGTCTGAAAAAAAGCGTTGAGATGACAAGAAAGGGTGTAGCAGCAGAGAAAAAAGAAGGCCAGGCTGCTCAAGCTGGCATCAGTTGAATTAAAGGCAATGAAGTCAAACCCCGGGAAGTTTCTGCTTCATGCCATATATCGGCGCGAAAAGGTCTCCCTTCTCCTCAATCCGTTTCTCAATCGTCCGTACTGTAAACTGCCCCGGTGTTGTATCCTCATTGAAAAGCTCATCCCATTCCAGTGGCATGGAAACTGTGGCGTCGGGGTGCGCGCGGACGCTGTAGGGTGTGGGTATGGTTTTCCCCCTGGCATCCTGCAATGCATCAAGATACACCCTGTCCCCCCGTTTATCCAGCATCCGCTCCGCGGTAAACCGGGACGGATCGGCCTCTTCCACGAGCAGGCAGACCTTCTGTAGAAAACCCCTGACCTTATTGAAAGGGGTAGGCCGAATGGGAACGATGATATGTACTCCAAGCATACCCGAGGTTTTGACATATGCCGAGAGTTTGTATTCGTCCAATATGATCTTGATGAGCCGTGAAGCAGCCACAGCGTCGGCAAAGCCGGTATTCCCTGAAGGGTCAATATCAAAGACAGCCATATCGGGAGCTTCAAGCCAGGGCGCTCTGGAGAACCATGCATGCATCTCGATGCACGCACGGTTGACCATATATACCAAGCTGGGAAGGTCATTTACCAGTATCCAATCTATATGCCCCCGCGTTTCCGAAGTGATGGATATGCTACGCAGCCAGGACGGCGCGTCTTCGGGGCGCTGCTTTTGATAAAAGCTCTTCCCCTCTACCCCGTCAGGGTAAGGCACCATAGTAAAGGGCCTGTCCCGGAGCCAGGGCAGGATGAATCCCGACATGCGGATATAGTATTCTATCAGCTCTGCCTTGGTTATCCCATGCTTTGGGAAAAGCACCTTATTGGGGTTCGTGATTCTGATTTCTCTGCCTTCAATGAGCATTTTTTCCCGTATTTCCTCCTATAAATTCTCCTGCAACATTATTACAGGGTTCCGCATCTTATAATCGCCGCTCCATTCGAGGAACCTCACGCGCAGCTTTATCTCCGGCAGCGTCCAGACAGCGCCTTTAACAGCTGGCACAGCCGTGAACGGGCAAGGCAGTCTATCTCCATACTCAGCCGATAAATAGCGCTGGAATTGCTGTCTGTACTTTTCACCCAATCCCGAGCTTGCGTTTCCTATATAGACGATTTCCCCGCCCTGCATTTCGCCGAAAATCAGCGACCGCAGCCGCCCATTTTCCTTCACCCATCCGCAGACGAGGGCCTCCATTTCGCGCCAGGATTTGATCTTCTGCCAAAGCCGGGTCTTTTTGCCGATGAGGTAAGGGCTCTGTGCCTCCTTGGATACGATGCCCTCCATCCCCTCTTTGCTGACTGCGTCAAAGAGCGCTCTACCGCGCCCTGTAATGCTTTCCACGGGATGGATGCAATCACCAGGATGAATAAGCTCTTTCAGCATCTCCTGTCTTTTCACGAGCGGCTCGCCCGCTATGCATTTCCCCTTATAAAATATAACATCAAATGCCATATAAATGATAGGGATGCTTTTTCGTTGAGTGTGGATGGAAGCAGGGCTTTTTAGCTGGTCGCGTTCCAGAACTCTGTATAAGCTTGGCTTTCCGTCCTGTCCGGGCGCTACTATCTCCCCATCCAGCACAGTCCCGGGCGGCATATCCTGAAGCGCTTCAAGGAGCTCAGGGTACTGGGTTGTCTTTTCATTCAGCCGGCGGTTGAAAAGCCGGACGCCCCCGGTATCCGCATAAGCGAGACAGCGCACGCCGTCCCATTTGACCTGGAATATATGCCGCTCCGAATCAAATGGCTGTTCCGCGATCACCGGTTCCATCGGGTAAAACGGGGGGATGGTCATCTCATGGCTTGTCATAAAGATAAGTCTTGACGTTTGGCGCGTGATTTATGTTTATGTTACACCTGATAACTACCAATCCTGCATTTCCTAAGTTGTAAATTGCGCTGCGTCTGTCATTGCAAGGAGCGAATCAACGAAGCGACCTCACCCTGCCGCTCTCCTAACCTCTCCAACACCCCACTCCCTTTATCATTAACCTTCGGAGCGAAGCGACGTACCTATTCGGGGTGGGGGCTTGGGAAGAGGGGCGGAGCCCCTTTCCCATATACCCGAGGAGCGTAGCGACGCGGCAATCCGCCCCTCAACCTTTACGGGTTCATTAACCTGATGACATTTGGCGACATGCGCGTCAAATGTCAGTACAAAGCAGTTTCGAGACGAAAAGAAGCGCCCCGCTGCCCGCACGAAGTGCAAGCGGGGCAAGAGGGGGAAGGTTGGGAAGGGGGGGGCACAGCCCCCCCTCACAATCTACATTCCCATGAGCTCTTCCATGGTGATAAAACGGCATCCTTTTTTGACGCAGTATCCCACCAGTTTCTCAAAAAGCTTGGCGTCCGTCTGCACCGGCCAAGCCCCCGTGTCATCCCGCTTCATCATATAAAGCCCGTGGACGCGGAAAACGATAACGGCTTTTTCCTTGCACGCCCTGTCCACCAGTTGCTCTCGCGACGCCAAGCGTTTTTCAGTTATCATGTCTGCGCTTATTGAATCAATCTCATACGGATTCATATGGTCAATATCAACAAATTTTTCATCATAGGAGGCCTTGCGCATCTGCTTCCTGTAGGGCTTCAGGGCTTCGATGACCTGCTGATCATATCTGCCGTAAGGGTAGGCATGGACGGCGGGCGGCTCCAGCCCCTGTCGGGTAAAAGCCAGATCCTCCTGCTCCATGCTTTTTTGGATCTGAGCGGTGGTCATTTTTGTCAGGTCAGTATGTGCGTAGGTATGGCAGCCGAAGCACCAGCCATATGCCTTCATCTCCTTGATCTGTTCCCAGAAAAGCGCATAGGGCTTTCCCCTGTCCGGGTATTCGCCAATGATATAAGATGTACCCCGTATGCCGTATTTTTTTAGTATCGGGTATGCATATTCGTAATCCGAGATATAGCCGTCGTCAAAGGTGAATGCGATGACTGCGGTTTCAGAGTTTTTTTCTGATTCCCTCGGGGTTGAACCTGGTTGGATTCTTTGAATCGCATTGAGAAACTCGATATTCTGTTTTGCTTGTGCAATTGGCGTTTTCCCTCCGCTGCCGCCGTGTGTATGTGCTGCGATGCCGAAAGCCAGTACTGCAGTCAGCGCTATCATAAGCGCCCAGTATAAAATATGGGTTGGTTTTCTGCTTATACTCTTCATTCCGGCTCCTTTTACCGATCGCATGTATGCGTCATTCACCGTTATTTTTTCAC
>JAUYED010000020.1 GCA_030691525.1 Bacillota bacterium
ATGGTATCAAGTTGGGAGAACGGGAGGGGAACATTACCTTTGGGGGCTGCGGGTATTTGGGAAAGGGGTTTCACCCCTCTGCCCAAACCCACACCCCGAATTAGGACGGGTTATTGCGTTTGATTAAGCCGATTAGAAAAACAGGGCAAGAGATTGCTTCACAGATTCGATGTGAAATAATAACAGGGGATATGGGTTGCTTGACGGCTTGGTGGTTAAGTGCAATAATAATCAATAAGTCGAAAAAACATAAAAAATATATTGAATATACGAATTTGGAGGCAGCATCTGAGATGGTAGAGGTAAAGGAAGTCAAAAACAAGAGCGATCTTCGAAAATTCATCTTTTTCCCCTTGAAACTGTACAAAAACAGCCCATACTATGTGCCCGATCTGATATCGGATGAATTTTATATGCTGCAAAAGGGAAAAAACCCTGCCTTTGAGCATTGCGATATGAAGCTCTTTTTGGCCTATAAAGACGGAAAAGTCGCAGGGCGCATCGGCGCTATGATCAACAGGACTGCTAACGAGAAATTTGGCAACAAGCGCCTGCGCTTCACCCGCATTGATTTCATTGACGACTATGAGGTCTCCGCAGCACTCTTCAAGGCCGCAGAGGACTACGGCAGGGAGATGGGGATGACACAGATCCAGGGCCCGATCGGGTTTCAGGATATGGACAAGCAGGGCATGCTGGTAGAAGGATTCGACCGCATGAGCATCATGCTGGCTATTTACAACTATCCATACTACATGACGCATTTGGAAAAGCTGGGATTTAAAAAAGAAGCGGACTGGATAGAGTATTTTGTCAACCGCCCGCCCGATATGGCCGAAAAAATGGAACGCCTCAGCGAGATGGTGCTCCGCCGTATGAACATGAAACTGGTTACTCTTAAAAAAATGTCCGAAGCAGACCCGTATGTTGCCGGCTTCTTTGAACTGGCGGACCGCGCGTACTCTCCGCTTTACGGAACGGTACCGCTTACCCGGAAACAATTTCAGCAGTACTACGACAAATATATCAAAATGATGGACCCGCGGTTCGTATTTTTTATCTCGGACAGCGAAAACAAGATGAGAGCGCTGGCCATGGCCATGCCTTCCCTTTCCAAGGCGCTGCGGCGGTGCAAAGGACGGCTTTTACCATTTGGGTGGGTAGACCTGCTGCTCTCACAGAAAAAGGGCGACACGCTGGATATGTGCCTTGTCGCTATAGAGCCCGAGCTCCAGTCTTCGGGGCTGGCGGCAGTGCTGCTCATCCACATGCTCAAAATGGGATTTAAGCACGGGTTCAAGTACGCCGAGTCAGGGCCTGTACTGGAGGCCAACGAAAAAGTGCAGTCCATCTATAAGCCGTTCCCCAAGGAGCAGCATAAACGCCGGAGATGCTACCTGAAGGAAATCGTTTAACAGGCAAACAGCTTTATTGATATTAAACGCCCCGCACGTTCGAACGCCAGCGGGGTTTTCTCTTTTAAACTACATAATTACTATATCCGGCATCACTACGATGTGCCCGCCATGATGCGATGGCAAGAAACCGCCGTAGGGGTTAAAAAATACCTTGCGTGGAAATAATCATACAAAAGGTATTTTAAAGGAGAAAGCTTCATGACACCTTTTTTCATGTCCAAGGATGTAGGTATTGACCTTGGGACGACTAATACGCTGGTCTACATGACGGGCAAGGGCATCGTACTGCGGGAACCGTCGGTGGTGGCGGTTTCAACCGAGGGCAGGAGAGGCATCATTGCCATCGGGGAAGAAGCCCGCGTGATGCTGGGAAGGACGCCCGGCAGTATCGCGGCTATCCGGCCCCTCAGGGACGGCGTTATCGCTAACCTCGAGGCCACTGAATCCATGTTGAAATATTTTATCCGGAAAGCTGTCAGGACCTCTATCCTCGGCATGAACCCCAGGATCGCAATCTGCGTGCCGTGCGGTGTCACCGAGGTGGAAAAGCGCACGGTGGAGGAAGCAGCGCGCTCGGCGGGTGCGCGCGACGTCATGCTGGTGGATGAGCCGATGGCGGCAGCCCTTGGCGCGGGGCTGGACATCCACCGCGCGCACGGGTGCATGGTGGTGGATATCGGCGGAGGCACGTGCGAAACAGCCGTGATCTCGCTTGGAGGCATCGTGACATGCAAGTCGCTGCGCGTAGCAGGCAACAAGATGGATGAAGCCATCACGCTGTATATCAAGAAAAAATACGGCATGGTCATCGGCGAGCGCACCGCAGAGGAGCTCAAGATACAAATCGGCTCGCTGGCCCCGGCTGCAAACGAAGCAACCATGGAGACACGAGGCAGGGACATGATAAACGGCCTGCCTGTCTCCTTCGTAATTTCTTCGGCGGAAGTCCGCGAGGCCCTGATGGAACCGGCGCTGCAAATCGTAGAATCGGTGCGGCAGGTATTGGAGAACACCCCCCCTGAACTTTCCGCAGATATACTGGAATCGGGCATCACGCTCACGGGCGGCGGAGCGCTGCTCCGCGGGATGGCGCAGCTGCTTTCGGGCAAAACCGGCGTCCGTGTCAAGCCCGCGGGTAATCCTCTTGACTGCGTGGCACTGGGATCAGGCAGAGCGTTGGAAGAAATGATGATGGTGAAACGGACCTTGGAATACAGCCGGGCGGAAACGGTATAAAACCTTGTGAGGGGGGCTTCCTGCCAAATAAATTTGTCAGCCGCCCCCCTTCCCAACCTCCCCCGTCTTGCCCCGCTTGCACTTCGTGCGGCCAGCGGGGCGCTTGTCCTCGTCTCGAAACTACTTGCTACTGACATTTGCCGTACACGCCGCCAAATGTCATCGGGTTAATGAACCCGTAAGAGTAAAGGGACGGATTGCCGCGGGTATTTGGGAAAGGGGTTGCACCCCTCTTCCCAAGCCCCCACCCCGAATTAGGACGGGTTACTGCGTCTGATTAAGCGATTTGGAAAGACAGGCAAAGAGATTGCCGCGTCGCTGCGCTCCTCGCAATGACAGAAGCGGGGCGTTGGAGGGGCTATGTAAATATACCCACCCCTGACCCCTCCCGTTATCAATCGGAGAGATAGTATAGGGCTTATGAGAACGGGAGGGGAATATTACCTTTTGGGGGCTGCGCCCCCAAGGGCATAGGCCCCTGCCTTTTTGGGGAATATGCTGTCCCTCTCTAAAGCGGTTATAGGGCGTCAGAAAGAGGCGGATTGCCGTGTCGGGTATTTGGGAAAGGGGCTTTGCCCCTCTTCCCAAGCCCACACCCCGTTAAGGAACAAGTTACTTCGTTTGATTAAGCCGATTACAGAGACAACTAAGAGATTGCCGCGGAGCTAGTGCTCCTAAGCAATGACAAAGGGGGACGGGGCGTTGGAGAGGTTATAGAGCAGTTGTTAAGCAATTATAAAACAGTTATAAAGCGGCAGAGGAGATTTGGCTCTGTCTTGGC
>JAUYED010000096.1 GCA_030691525.1 Bacillota bacterium
CCGCGTTACATTCATAGCGCACGACGGGACGGTGCTGGGCGATTCGAGCGTGCCTGCTGCCACGCTCCCCAACCACGCTACGCGCGAAGAGGTAGCCCAGGCGTTGAAGACAGATCAGGGCTGGGCTATCCGCTATAGCCAGACAGACCGTTATTACGAGGCCTATTATGCCGTGATGCTGGATGATGAGACGGTCCTTCGGATCAGCGTTCCCCTGGAGCAGATAATGGATACCGCGCTGCACATCTGGGGCGGGATACTCATCGCGACCGCAGTGCTGCTCGGGCTTGGCATCATCATCGCGTTCGGCGTTGCGGCGCGGCTTACCGTGCCCCTTCGCAACATAGCCAAAAGCGCGCTGCAGATCGCAAGCGGGGACTATGATGCAAGGATCAAATTAAATTCCAAGGATGAAATGGGGCAATTGGCGCAGGCGTTCAATACTATGGCCGGGAAACTCGGCGTGAGCGTGAACGAACTGGAAAACGAGAAAAACAGCCTAGAAACCCTGCTTTCTTCCATGAATGACGGCGTCGTGGCGGTGGATGCCGATATGCGCCTGCAGTTCCTCAATGGGGCTGCCAAAAAGCTTTTGTATGCTGAAGAAGCGGTGAGAGGAAAGCACATTCTTGAAACTGTCCGATGCACGCCGCTGTACAGCGTTTTCCAAAAAGCGCTGCAAAACCGCGAGAACGCGTCGGTAGAGTTTGAAACCGGGCTTTCCGACCCTGTCCACCTCAAACTGTCCGCTTCACCCATCACGAGCGGAGGAATGGTTGCCGGGGCTGTTGCACTGGTACAGGACATCACGCAGATACGCAAGCTGGAAAAAGTAAGGAGTGAATTTGTTGCCAACGTAACCCACGAGCTGAAGACTCCGCTCACGTCTATCAAGGGCTTTACGCAGACCCTGATGGAAAAAGATACAGATAAGAATACACGGGATAAATTCCTTGAAATCATTGACACAGAATCGGACAGATTAAAGCGATTGATAGACGATATATTGACCCTGTCCGAGATAGAATCCCGCCAAGCCCCAAAAAACGTTCCCACCGACTTTGTCAAGTGCTGCCGGAGGGTCTACGAGCTCATGAAGCCCGCCGCAGAAAGGAAAGCCATCAGATTTGAGCTGGATTGCCCGGAAGAAAGCATCACTGTCCTTGGGCAGAAGGACCGTATCGAGCAGATGCTTTTAAATCTCGTAGATAATGCGATAAAATACACCCCCGAAAAAGGCAAAGTGGAGATTCTTCTGGAAAAGGACGGCGAAAACGCAAAGCTCCGGGTTTCGGATAACGGCATCGGAATGGCCGGCGAACACCTGGGAAGAATATTCGAGCGGTTCTACAGAGCGGATAAAGGCCGGAGCCGCGCGCTTGGAGGCACGGGGCTGGGGCTTGCCATCGTCAAACATATCGCGTTGTCCATGAATGGGGAAGTGAGCGTGGAGAGCCAGGAGGGCAAGGGCAGCACATTCATAGTATCAGTCCCGCTTTACAATAGGCCTAAAACGTGATGACGCACTACGGGATATTCAATAACCGGGAATCGAGCGGCAAAAGCCGCTCTTTTTATATTGTTTTGCAATTTAACTTTAAATTAACATAACGATAATCTTCTATTAACAATGTGTAGCTAAAATAAATGCGGAACATGATAAAGATATTACATTACAGGAGGATTAAAATATGAAACCTGGAAGAACATTCGCAGCCATCATTTCTATAGCCCTTGTGGCCGGGCTGATGGCTGGCTGCGGCGGCACCACCCCGAATGGCTCCCAAAGCGAGACGGGTAAAATCACCGTTGTGGGCTCCACCTCGGTTGGTCCGTATATGGACGAACTGTCCAAGCTCTTCATGGGAAAGAACCCCGGCATCAGCATCAATGTAGAGCAGGTCGGCTCAGGCCAGGGCATCGCTGCCACAAAGGACGGCTCTGCCGACATCGGCATGAGTTCGCGCGAGCTGAAGGATGAAGAGAAACCACTCAATGAGTACAAGCTCTGCCTTGATGGCATCGCGATCGTCGTCCATCCCGACAACCCTGTTTCCAACCTGACAAAAGAGCAGGTTAAAAAGATATACCTTGGCGAGATCACCAACTGGAAAGACGTGGGCGGAAATGACGCCCCCATCAACCTCTATACGCGCGAGGCCTCATCGGGCACAAGAGGCGCGTTTGAGGAGCTCGTTCTTGGCAAGGATGCTGCCGGAAAGCAGATCACCATAGACGAAACGATTTGCGCGGCTGTGCTCAACTCTACGGGCAACCTCGGCGCATCCGTGGGAAATGACAAAAACGCCATCGGCTATATGTCCCTTGGCATCGTACCTGAATACATTGTCAAGGCCATAAAATTCAACGGGGTGGATGCCACGCCTGAAAATGTGAAAAACAAGACCTATGCGCTCCAGCGTCCCTTCCTTTTGTTGACCAAAAACGAGCCGACGGGCATCGTCAAAGACTTCCTTGACTTTTGCCTCAGCAGCGACGAGGCCAAGGCATACCTCGAAAGCCAGAAACTCATCATCGAGTAAGACGGTTATAGGCGGGTGAGATGATTTGAAACAAGGCACTGCAAGATGGCGCATGAATGACAAGGTCATAAGGTCTTTGCTTTTCGTATGCGCAGCCATCTCTGTCGTGGCGGTGCTGCTTATCACTGTGATGATCTTTGTCGAGGCATTCCCCGCACTCAAAGAAACCGGTGTATGGGATTTCATCGCAGGCACCAAATGGAAACCTACCGATACCCCGCCCCAATTCGGCATCCTGCCCATGATCGTGGGCTCCGTTTACGTAACAGGGCTGGCGCTTCTTTTCGGGCTGCCTATCGGAATGGCCACATCCATTTTCATGGCCGAAATAGCTCCGCCCAAGGTGGCGGTTGTGCTCCGCCGTGCGATAGAGATACTTGCAGGCATTCCTTCAGTTGTCTACGGCTTTTTTGGGCTGATGATGGTTGTGCCCATCGTCCAGACGCTTGGCGGCACAGGGATGAGTGTGCTTACGGCGTCCATCATCCTCGCCGTCATGATCCTGCCTACCATAGTCAGCGTCTCTGAAGCGGCGCTTCGGGCGGTGCCCGCCGAATATAAGGAAGGCAGCTTGGCGCTGGGGGCGTCGCACTGGCAGACCATCGTCCGTGTGCAGGTCCCCGCGGCCAAATCGGGCATCCTGGCCGCCACGGTGCTTGGCATCGGAAGGGCGGTAGGCGAGACTATGGCGGTTATCCTCGTTGCCGGAAATATCCCTGTCATCCCGGAAAGCATATTGAAAGCCGTCCGCACCATGACTGTGAATATCGTGCTCGAGATGGGCTACGTACAGCCGGGTTCGCTTCACTACAGCGCGCTTTTTGCCACGGGTGCGGTACTTTTTGTATTCATCATGCTTCTGAATTTTTCCATAAGGGCGCTTACAAAAACGAGGGGGGAGAAACAAAAAAATGCAAAGAAGCACTAGGAAAAAAGCCGTACAGGGCGTTGCGTTCTCCTTTCTCTGGATAGGCGCCATAATCACAATAGTGGTTTTGCTCGTGATCGTTGGATATATTTTATATCAGGGCGTACCGGGACTCTCATGGGAATTTCTCACCCAGTCCCCCAAAGCGGGCGGGAAAGAAGGCGGCATCCTTCCCATGCTGGTGAATACTATTTTCCTCGTAATTGCATCGCTGGCCATTGCCATTCCCGTCGGCGTGCTCTCAGCGGTTTTTCTCGCCGAATACGCCAAGCAAGGCAGGATCGTACGGCTGATACGCTCGGCGGCGGAGAACCTCGCCGGTATCCCCTCCATCATTTTCGGCCTCTTCGGGTTCATTTTCTTTGGAAAAATATTAGGTCTGGGATGGTCGCTGTTGAACGGTGCGTTGACCGCGGCCATAGTGGTGCTTCCCACCATCATGCGCACGTCGGAAGAGGCGCTTCTCGCCGTGCCGCAGAGCTACCGCGAAGGCAGCCTGAGCTTAGGCGCCACCAGGTGGCAGACTGTCACCCGCGTCGTCCTGCCCGCCGCCTCGCCGGGGATACTTGCCGGACTCATGCTCTCCATGGGAAGGATCGTCGGGGAAACTGCGGCGCTGATATTCACCCTTGGCTCTGCAGACCGGATCGCGCAGTCGCTCATGGATTCAGCCAGGCCGCTTTCCGTCCACCTGTATATCCTGGCGCATGAAGGCATCTCCACCCCCAAGGCCTTTTCGACTGCAACAGTGCTGATAATACTGGTACTGATACTGAATCTAACAGCCGCTTTCCTTGTAAGCAGGGCGAATAAAAACAGAAAGACGAAAGGATGACGCATGACATGGAGAATGCGGTCAAAATATCCGTAAAAAATCTCAACCTGTATTACGGCGATCTTCAGGCGCTGAAAGAAGTGAATATTGAGATAAGCGAAAACTCAGTTACAGCCCTGATAGGGCCCTCGGGATGCGGGAAATCTACCTTCCTCAAAACGCTCAACCGCATGAACGACCTCATCCCCAATACAAAGATAACTGGAGAGGTGCTGCTGGACGGGAATGATATCTACGCCGGGGATTGCGACGTCATAGAACTTCGCAAAAACATCGGCATGGTCTTCCAAAAGCCCAATCCTTTCCCCATGAGCGTCTTTGATAATGTGGCTTACGGGCCGAGAGTTCACGGCGAAAGGAACAAGCGTGCGCTTCAGGAAACGGTGGAAAGAAGCTTGAAGGCTGCGGCGCTCTGGGATGAGGTAAAAGACCGGCTCAGCAAACCCGCCCTCGGGCTCTCGGGGGGGCAGCAGCAGCGGCTTTGCATCGCCCGCGTGCTGGCCGTGCAACCCGAAGTCGTGCTTATGGACGAGCCCACTTCGTCGCTCGACCCTATTTCAACAGGTAAAATAGAAGATTTGATGGATGAATTGAAGAAGAAATATACTATAATCATAGTAACGCATAATATGCAGCAGGCAGCACGCATTTCAGAACGGACAGCTTTTTTCCTGCTGGGCGACCTGATCGAAGAAGGAGACACTATAGATATTTTCAAAACGCCCCGGGATAAGCGCACAGAGGATTATATCACCGGCCGATTCGGATAATTGGGAGGGTGGCTATATATGTCATTGCGAGCACACTACGAAGAAGAATTGCGGGAAATGAGAGAACACCTGCTTGCCATGGCAAGCTTGGTGGAGAGACATTTGGAGCTTGCCATTCAAGCAATGATAAAACAAGATGAAGGTATTGCGTCCATCGTCGTAAAAGATGACGACAAGCTGGACGATATGAAAGTAGCGATGGAAAACAGCTGCATTTCGCTGATCGCGACGCAGCAGCCGCTGGCTTCAGACCTCCGGAATATTTTCACTGCAAACGAGATAGCCACAGACCTTGAACGCATGGGAGACTACGCTGTAGATATCGCCGAGATCGCCATACGCCTGAAGGATGAAAAGTATATCAAAGAGCTGGATAAGATCCCGAGAATGGCAAAGATCGCTCTTACTATGGTGCACGGCTGCATTGACGCCTATGTGCGCTCAGACGCCGAGCTTGCCGCCAAGGTCTGCAAAACGGATGATGAGGTGGATGATCTCACAGGAGAGCTTTTTGCCGAGCTGTATTCGATGGGGGGAAGGGAAACGAGAGATATCTTCCAGATGATACAGTTTCTTTTCGTTGCAAAATATATCGAGAGGATAGGCGACCATGCCACCAATATCGGCGAATGGGTGGTCTTTAACGTTACAGGCAAGCTGATAGACCTCAACGACTAGGATTTTGTTGCAATCAGACAGTTGGCTTCTGTATACTTGCCCATTGATGCCATCCTTGATATAATGATTATTAGATTTATTGCAGCAGAGGCGCTGCTCGTGCCAAAAAAGCGCACGGGCGGTTTCTTTTTCCGATTAACTCCAAAAAAAGGAGCGGGTAAATGCGATGAAAGACGGGTTTTTGCGCGTATGCGCAGCTACGCCCCATATACGCATCGGCAACCCCGGATACAACGCTCAAAATATCCTCGCGCTTATAGAAAAGGCGAAGGAAAACCACGCGAAAGTGGTAGTTTTCCCTGAGCTCTGCCTCACGGGCTACACCTGCCATGACCTTTTCTTTCAAAATAAACTGCTTGAAGAAGCAGAATCCAAGCTTGGCTTTATACTTGAAAAGACCAAAGCATGGGATATCGTCATCGCGCTGGGGCTTCCCGTTATCGCCGGAGGCAACCTGTATAATTGCGGTGCCGTGCTTCACAAAGGCAGGCTCCTTGGCATCGTTCCCAAAGCATATCTTCCAAACTACGCAGAGTTTTATGAGATGCGGCATTTTTCCCCCGCACACCGGGCGATGGAAACAGAGACCCATCTCTGCGGCCAGACCGCGCCTTTCGGCCCGGGGATGATATTCCAGTGCGAAAACATCAAAGCGCTTTGCATCGGCGTTGAAATATGTGAAGACCTCTGGGTGCCCGTCCCGCCAAGCTCGGGCATGGCGCTTTCGGGGGCGACAGTCATATTGAACCTGTCCGCAAGCAATGACGCAGTGGGCAAGGCAAAATACCGCAATATGCTGGTCGAGAGCCAGTCCGGCCGCTGCATATGCGCTTACGTCTATGCAGGCGCAGGGTGGGGGGAATCCTCACAGGATCTGTCTTACCTCGGCCATAGGATCATATACGAAAACGGCGTCCTGCTGAAAGCTGAATCGGGTACGGATGACGATAGCGGGGCGCTGACCTTTGCAGATGTAGACATTCAGCAGCTCTACCTTGACCGGCTGAAGCTAAATTCCTTTGCGCAGGCAAAGGCGGAAAGCAGGGAGGATTTCATGGAGGGCCTGGGCTTCACGCTCAAGGCCGAAGACCTCGAATTGATCCGCTCCATAGACCCGTATCCCTTCGTGCCCTCGGGAGAGGAAGAGCTGGAAAAGCGGTGCGAAGAGATCATAGCCATACAGGCCTGGGGCTTGGCTGAAAGGCTGCATGCTACCGGCATCGGCAAGGTCGTTGTGGCGCTCTCGGGAGGGCTGGACTCCACGCTGGCGCTTCTTGTGTGCCAGCGCGCGTTCAAGCTGTGCGGCCTCCCTGCCGGAAACATCACCGCGATAAGCATGCCGGGGTTCGGCACTACGCCGGGAACCAAAGGCAATGCAGCTTCGTTGGCGGATGCGCTCGGCATAAAGCTCATTGAAGTGCCCATCAGCGACGCGGTCAAGCAGCACCTGAAGGACATCGGACATGATATAAATGTACATGATATCACCTACGAGAATGCGCAGGCGAGGGAGCGCACACAGGTGGCGATGGATATCGCCAACAAAACGGACGCCATCATGGTGGGGACAGGGGACATGTCCGAGCTGGCGCTGGGTTGGACTACCTACGGCGGAGACCATATGTCCATGTACGGCGTGAATTCGGGCGTGCCCAAGACCCTTGTCAAATACCTCGTGGGCTACTTTGCCAAAACCATTGAAAACGAAAAAGCGAGGAAGACGCTGTGCTCCATCCTGGATACGCCCATAAGCCCCGAGCTCACACCACCATCCAAAGGGAAAATAGCTCAGCTCACCGAGCAGATAATAGGGCCCTACGACCTGCACGACTTTTTCCTGTATCACACTGTAAGGCACGGCTTCGCGCCCGCTAAGATAAAGCGGATGGCGGTACTGGCCTTTGCGGGAAAGTTTGGTGCAGCGGAAGTAGATAAGTGGCTCAAAGTATTCATCGAAAGGTTTTTCAGGAACCAGTTCAAAAGGAGCTGCCTTCCCGACGGGCCGAAAGTGGGCAGCGTCGCGCTTTCCCCCCGCGGAGACTGGC
>JAUYED010000125.1 GCA_030691525.1 Bacillota bacterium
ATATGAGGAGATCATAGAAAAATATAAAAAAAGTTCACAGGCAAAACTGCCATAGACCCATTCGCAGACTAAACCTCTCCGACGCCCCGCTTCTGTCACTGCTTAGGGGCGAAGCGGCGTAGCAATCCCCCGAATTATACATTGTAAATTGTTCATTTGCCGCCATTTCCCAAAGAAATAAAATGAATATTGCGGAGAATAAACAAGAAACTTGCCGTGGCGTGCCGCACATAAAGCCCGGGCAATAGCCAAGAAGCGACACTGAAAAGGGCTTTTTTTTTATATAATTTTTTCCACCATCATTCATATAATTTGTGATGGTGGAAGTGGCGCCTATGGTCATCGGAGAATTCAATGAATCCTTTCTGCCCGTCATGGACGGGGTGGGGAACGCAATCAAAAACTACTGCTATTGGCTCACAAAAATGGGGCACGAATGCTATGTTGCGACGAGCGAATATCCCGGCTACACCGATAACGAGATATTCGAGGTCATACGCTGCAAGTCCGTTTCCGTCCCCACGCGGAAGCCCTACAGGGTCAGCCTGCCCTCGTTGGACTATGATTTCAGAAAACAGATCAGGCGCATCCCTTTTGATATTATCCATGCGCACTGCCCTTTCAATATGGGCAGCTATGCGTTAAAAGTGGGAAAGGAATCGGGAGTGCCTGTTTGCGCAACGTTTCATTCCAAGTTTTATGACGACTTCAAGGCCGGTTTCAAATCCAGATTTATCTCGCGCATCATGCTAAGGAGCGTCGTCAGCTTTTTTGAATCGGTAGACTTCGTGTTTGCAGTCAATGAACCGACCATCATGGTATTGCGTGAATACGGGTTCAAGGGAAATGTCGAAGTGCTGGAAAACGCGTGCGAGTATTACCCCGTGATAGACGTCTCCCCCCTCAAAATCGAATTCAATCAGAAATACGGCATAGGAGAAGATGAGATCGTCCTGCTTTTCGTAGGGCAGCATGTGAAGGTGAAAAATATCAAGCTCATCCTCAAATCCTGTGCCATCCTCAAAAACAGCGGCCTGCGCTTCAAGCTTTTTACCGCAGGAGAAGGCGCCGATCTGGCGGAGCTCAAATCCATGGCCTCGGCTCTGGGCATCAGCGACAGGACGCATTTCCTTGGCAGAGTGCAGGACAGGCATGAACTGCAGAATATCTATGCCAGGGCAAACCTTTTCCTTTTCCCGTCAACCTATGATACGGCAGGCATAGTGATAATGGAAGCCGCCGCCGTCAAATGCCCCTCTCTGGTCATCAGCGGGACCAATGCGTCCGTAGGCATAAGGAACGGCTACAACGGCTTCCTTGGGCCGGCAAGCGCCGCAGGTTTTGCGGAGCGCATCCTTGAAATACTCAAACACCCTGAAAATCTGGTTACAGCCGGAGAAAACGCGCAAAAAACGCTTTCGGTCCACTGGAAAACGAGAATGGAACAGGTATGTGCCAAATATGAGGAGATCATAGAAAAATACAAAAAAAGTTCACAGGTAAAACTGCCATAGCCCTATTCGCAGACTAAACCTTTTCGACGCCCCGCCTCTGTCATTGCTTCGGAGCGAAGCGGCGTAGCAATCCCCTGAATTGTACATTGCAAATTGTTTATTTGCCGCCATTTCCCAAAGAAAGAAAGTGAATATGGCGGAGAATAAACGAGAAATTTGCCGTGGCGTGCCGCACATAAAGCCCGGGCAATAGCCAAGAAGCGACACTGAAAAGGGCTTTTTTTTAATATAATTTTTTTCACCATCTGTCTGTCTGAAGGTGAAAAAGATGATCAAGCCGGGAAAAACGCGCAGTAGAGAAACGTTAAAAACCTTTTTTGCAATGGCGGCAAAAAAGGTTTCCATTCAAGACGTGGGCATGCTTGCTGCCGGCTTCCTTCTCTCCCGGGTATTCATAATCTCGGAACTGGCGCCTTTCGGCGCTTCTTTCACAGCTGCTGCATGGTGCAAGGGCATCAGCCCCTATTATGCCCTTGCAGGGTGCCTGCTCGGCTCGGTCACGCTCATCCCCGATGCCCCGTATGCCGCCATGGTGACGGCGGTATTGATAAGCGCGGCCGGCATCCTTTTTTCCCTCATCAAGCGCAGGATGAAAAAATGGTTCATGTCCCTGACGCTGATGCTGTGCTGTATGGCGCCCACCTTCATCTTCCGCGAGGCGGCGCTGTACGAGGCCGTCCTGGGTTCACTCGAGATCGTGCTCTCTGTCATGATGTTCTTCATTTACTGCACCGCCTTGGGCTTCCTGCAGAAATACAGGGACCGCTCTGTCATGTCTGATGAGGAAATGCTGTGCGTGGGGCTTGGGCTTTGCGTCATGGCGCTGGGCGCAGGGGAGATAAACGTCCTGGTTTTCTCACTCAGCAATACCTTTGCCGTCCTGTTGTGCCTTTGCCTTGCATATATCTGCGGGCCGGGCATCGGCGCTGCGGTAGGCGCTACGATGGGCTTCGCGCTTACCCTGACCGGAGGAAGGGATGCGCTGTTCATAAGCAGCATGGCACTGTGCGCAATGCTGGCAGGAGTATTCAGGACTTTCAAAAAAATTGGCGTCATCGCGGGATTTGCGCTCACAGCCCTGCTCCTGTCCATATACCTCACCGGCTTTACCAGGGCGGTGATACCCTATGCGGATATCGGGCTGGCTAGCGGGCTGCTGCTTTTGATGCCGAAACGGCTTCTGAATTTTCTCGGCGGCATCATGGATGCGGCGACACGCCGGTCTGTAGAGCAGAAACACTACATGCGGCGGCTCAGGGACATGGGAGCAGGAAAGCTGGCTCAGGTTTCCCAGATATTCAGGCAGATGGCTTATGCTTTTTCGACCCGGCCAGCGGCCGGCGAGGAGCACGAGGGGGCTTACCGCCTGCTCGATACGGCCTACAGGCGGACGTGCAGCCAATGCCCCCTGATAGTGCCGTGCTGGAATATTGACGCCAAAAAAGCCGGAGACGCAGCAAAAAAACTCATTGTGGAATATCAAAAAAACGGTTCCATCGGCGAAAAAGATTGCCCGGACTTTCTGAGCGGCTGCATCAGCAAGCGCAGCTTATGCAGAGCGTTGAACGATTCGGTGTGCAGCCTCATATCAAAAGCCCATGAAAAAGACCACTTGGACGAATGCAGGACGCTCATTGGCCAGCAGCTTTGTGGCGTAGCGGGCATAATGAACGAACTGTCCAGAAGGTTCAACGCCGATACCATGTTCAAGGACGAAATAGAAGAAGAAATGCGCCAGAGATTGGATGAGGAGGGAGCCCGGGTACGCGAGGTGGTCGTGCAGCAGAATGTGGCCGGAAAGCTTGAAGCTCATGTCGTTGCCAGGTCATGCGGCGGCAAAGGGCTTTGCAGCGAAGGGATGACCAAAGCTGTATCTTCGGCCAGCGGAAAGAAGATGCGGCTGATCGAAACGGGATGCACCAGGAAAAAGCAGAAATGCGTACTTTGCTTTGAAGAGGTCAAGGCCCTTGAGATCGAGATAGGGACTGCGAGCAGGCCTGCCGAGGGCACGAAGGTCTGCGGAGACAGCTACAAAACCGCCCCTTTCTCGGAAGGGAAATTCCTGATATGCCTTGGCGATGGCATGGGCAACGGCTGCAAGGCGCGGGACGCCAGCGAGTCCACCGTCGCGCTCATCGAAAGCTTCTGCAAGGCGGGTTTCGACGAGGACACCGCTTTTGCCGCCATCAATAAGCTCCTGCTTTTCAAAGGCGGGGAAGAAGTTTATTCCACAGTAGACCTGTGCACGGTAGACCTTGTCGAAAGCCAGTGCGACTTCGTGAAGATCGGCGCCTCGCCTTCCTACATAAAAAAGAAGGACTCTCTCGACTGCGTGCTTGCAGCAACGCTCCCTATAGGCATCGTAGAACAGATCAAGCCGCTGAACATCAAAAAAACGCTTTCGCCGGGGGATTGCATCATCATGATGTCCGATGGCGTGCACGACTGCCTGGCGCAGGACAGTTCGATCGCCGATTCCTTGTCCAGGGCAACGGAGAGCACAAAGAACGCGAAGGAAGCCGCCCAAAAGATCCTGGCTCTAGCGCTGGCGCATCCGGGAGGCGGCAGGGACGATATGACGGTCATCGTTGGCCGGCTCAAAGGTGCGGGGATGGCCTGACCCGATCAAGCAGCAGTATTCACCTTAAAGCGGGTTTAATAGGCATTTGATTACCGGTTGATCATGTGACCATTCAAAATAGATAGCTGAGCTTTTTTAAAAATCCACTGTCTTTGTACAGCCCGCCCACGGTTATAAACCTTATATAAATGACCCATATCTCCTCTACCGCTCAATAATCACTCTATAACCACTTTATAACCTCTCCAACGCCCAACCCCTTCTGTCATTTGCTTGGGAGCATAAGTGACGCGCCAATCCGTCTCCCTCTCCCCGCCGCTCTATAACCGCTTTAGAGAGGGACAGCACATCCCCAAAAAAGGCAGGGGCCTATGCCCTTACTCTATCATTGCTTAGGAGCGCTATCTCTGCGTCAATCTCTCGGCTGTCTTTATAATCGGTTTAATCAAACGAAGTAAACCCTTCCTAACTCGGGGTGTGGGTTTGGAAAGAGGGGCGGAGCCCCTTTCCCAAATACCGCAGCCCCCAAAAGGTAATGTTCCCCTCCCGTTCTCATAAACC
>JAUYED010000019.1 GCA_030691525.1 Bacillota bacterium
CTGCAGCATCTGGAACCCCGGATATCTCATCATGAACTCCTCTTCCGTCAATCCGGCGAGCTCGCTCCCCACCCTCTGCTTCACATATTTCGTGTGCCCGCAGAGCAGGTACCTGTATTCCACCGTTTCCACGCAGTCCGTTGAAATGACCGCTGCTTTGTTTTCGACCCCTACCACGCCCGGCATGGCGGGCGAAGGCGTCCATTTTTCCGCCCCGGGCTTTGGCGCTCTTGCGCCGTACATGGCCATTGCAAGTACCGCTATGGCGGTCATCAGCGCCCCCACTACCAGCAGCGCTATCCTCCAGCGCCTCATATTCTTGCCTTCCGGATTATTTTCCATATCCACTCCCCTCCGAAAAAGCGCTTTCTGCGCTGTTATGTATTTTTTCCTTATTTTGCCCCGTTCAAACCTGTAATATTTTTTTTGGGTGGAAAAGAAAAAGCCCCTGGGGGGGGATTGCATCCTTTCTTCCAATGATATATTATATTGCCAAATACTATGTGAGGTATACCGACATGAAGCTTTTCAAAAGGGTTTTGTTTACCCTGGTCGCTGTCCTTACCGCCTTTTCCCTTTCCGCCTGTTTCGCCGTTGATGTTGCCAAAAACCTGTTTTCGAATGCGGCAAAGGACGCGGACGATGCGAATGAGCACATGCTCGCAGAACTGGGCGAAGTAATGGTAGCGCTCGACGAGCTTGGCGACGGGGCCTATGATTCCATAAACGATGACAAAGACTTTGCCAATTACCTTGACGAATGGCCCAACTACAGCGACGGCACGCCCATGAAACTGACCATCAGCGATGGAGAGCCAACAGTGAGCAAGTAGAAGTTTCAACGCAGCAAAAAACCGCCTGCCAGACTGCACAGGCGGTTAATAACATTTAACTTATCAACCGTGCTTTATTCCCCAAGCACGCCTTGACCCATATATCAGTTATCTTTCACTATTATCACGATGCCCGTATCCGGGAATGTCTTTTTCACCGAAGTCCCCACACATGCGCTGAATTTCACGCTCCGCGTCCCCAGCTTGAAAAACGTGATGGGCACTTTCCATACCTTTATCCCGCCGATATCCGAGTATGGCTTCGAAAATTTCTTGTTTTGGTTGACCCCGTCTATCACGGCGTAGACGGAAGTGATGGACGAGGGCGTTTTCAGCGTAAAAGTGACTGTTTTACCGGTAGAGATTATCTTGGATGTGGATGTGGCTGTGTATTTGAATGTAACAGATATTATCACAGGTGTCGCGGGTATAAGCACCGTGCTTCCGGTGAGCATCGTGCACTTGAATTGGACTTTGCGCTTTCCCCCCGTTGTGAAATAAATCTTCGCCTGCCAATTTCGCACGTCCGTTCCCGTTGTGAAATTCGTATACGTCCTCCCGCTCACGCCGTCTATGACGGTCTGTATCTTTTTGACCCGCACGGAAGTGGTTATCTTAAAATTGACGGCTTCGCCCGTGAGAACGCGCGTCTTGTCGGGCACTACGAATGGATACGCCGGGGAAGCAGCAGCTGCACTCGCAGATGCCGCCGTTCCTGCTGTGAAAGCCAGCGGCAGAATCAAAAAAACGATCAGCAACCTCTTTATCATCCAAAAGCGCCCCCTATCGGTGGACTGCCCCGGTAGGCAATTCATACAAAAAACGGTATCAGTTCAACCCCGCGTCCGGCTGCGTTGACCGATTCCATAGGAATTTTGCGTCTACGATTCTTGGAATTCCGCGTTATGGTACACATTCTGCACGTCGTCGTTGTCTTCCAGCAGCTCGATGAGCCGTCTCACCTTTTCCGCCGTCCCGGCATCCACCGGCTTTGTGTTCTGCGGTATCCGCTCCAATCCGGCAGAGATGAATGCCAGCCCCTTGCCTTCCAGCGCCTCGCGCACAGCGGAGAAATCCTCCGGAGCGGTATATATCTCGTAAGCGTCGTCCATAGAGATGAAGTCCTCCGCGCCCGCCTCGATGGCAAGCTCCATCAGCTCATCCTCGCTTTTCCCAACGTTTTTTTCGATGACGATGACGCCTTTTCTCTCGAACATCCACCCGACGCAGCCCGCGGAGCCGAGCACCCCGCCGTTTTTATCGAAGATGTGGCGTATCTCGGGGGCGGTGCGGTTGCGGTTATCCGTCAGTATCTCCACGATGACCGCCACGCCGCACGGGGCGAAGCCCTCATAGACGTATTCCTCGTAGATGATGCTGCCCAGCTCCCCCGATGCCTTTTTGATGGAGCGGGCGATGTTGTCGTTTGGCATGTTTCCGGCCCTGGCTTTGGCGATGGCGTCGCGCAGCTTGGAGTTGGCGGCAGGGTCGGCGCCGCCTTCGCGCACGGCAATGGCGATCTCACGGCCGACCTTTGTGAAGGTCTTGCCGCGCTGGCTGTCTGTTTTTTCTTTTCTATGCTTGATGTTTGCCCATTTGGAATGGCCGGACATATATGAACTCCTAAGATATCCTTTAGTGTTTCGTCTTTTGGGTAAGTGCCTGTTTGAGCTTTTTGTATGCGATGCTGACCAGCGCCTTGTCCTGGCTGTAGGTGATCAGCTTCAGCGCTTCTTCGAAGCCGAAGTACCCTCCGTCTTTGAAGCCCTCGCGCTTGTTGACGGCGTATTCCCCGTCTTTTGCCGTCATGAGATACCAAGTGATCTCATTGCAGACAGGTGCCTTCCGTGTTATCGAGTAAAATTCATAGCTGGTTTCCCCTGCCGTAGTGATGATCTCTGCTTCGATGCCTGCCTCTTCCTGTATGCGGCGGAGCGCCACCTCGGCGGAAAGGAAGCCCTCGCGGATGGCGCCTTTGGGCAGCACCCACTCATCTTTTTCGTTTTGCAAAAGGAAAACATCGTCGCCATGAAAGACGACTCCTCCAGCGCACGAGCGGAAAAGCATATTTCCTGCCCCCTCTATTAAAACTTGTTTAAATCATACAACATGCCCTTTGATAATTCAATGCAAATCGCTCTTGACTTCTCCTCTGCCCTCTATAACCGTTCTCCAACCGCTTAATAACTTCT
>JAUYED010000042.1 GCA_030691525.1 Bacillota bacterium
ATGTGGTGCAAAACGGGAACAAGCTGTACAAGGTTGAGATGGCAAAAAAACAACTGGGAAAGATGGGGAGATAGAGGGGGGTCTTACCTATGAAGCCGAAAAAATCATGGCAGGAGAAGCTCCTGGACAGCAAGGACCTGCCCAAAGTCGTTATACTGAATGAAAACGCGCAGATACACTGGCACGGGCAGACAATGGCCATACCTTCTCCGATGGAAGTCAACGACATAATGGCGGGCGTGCCTGAAGGAAAACTCATCACCATTGACATCATCCGCCGGAAGGTCGCAAAGAAGCACGGGGCAGATATCGGCTGCCCGCTCACAACAGGCATATTTTCCTGGATAGCAGCAAATGCAGCCGAAGAAGCGAGGAGCGAGGGCAAAAAAAGCGTGACGCCGTGGTGGAGGACGCTGAAAACGGGCGGAGCGCTGAACGAGAAATATCCCGGAGGGGCGGAGCATCAAGCCGGGCTGCTGGAAAGCGAGGGGCATGAGGTCATCCGGAAAGGAAAAACGTATAAGGTGGCCGGTTATGAAAAAAAGCTGGTTGAGATATAAATGATAATAAATGAAAATAAACGATAAGAAACGATTACTTCGCCCCTTTTATTGCGGGGCGATTTTTTTGGTGCCGGAATGCCCGATTCAAGCCATTAAATAATGAGCTTTATAAGAAGCGTTACTCCCGCACCCAGAAGCGCAGTGACGGGGATGGTGAGCACCCATGCCCAGACGATGCTGCGCACAAGATTCCACCTGACGGCTTTCATCCTCTTGGATGCCCCAACGCCCATGATGGCGGCGGAGACGATATGCGTGGTGCTGACGGGGAAACCGAAAGCGGAGGCAGTCTCGATGACCGCGGCGGCAGACGTTTCGGCGGCAAAACCGTTGATGGGCTGAAGGCGGATTATGTTCACGCCCATGGTCTTGATGATCTTCCACCCGCCTACGGACGTGCCAAGCCCCATAGCAACAGCGCAGGATATTTTCACCCACAGAGGCACGCCGGCTGCTACATCCCATACGCCTGCGCTGACGAGGGCGAGGGTGATGATGCCCATGGATTTCTGGGCGTCGTTATTGCCATGGGCATATGACATAAAGGCGGCAGAAAGTATCTGCAGCTTTGAAAACCATTTATTTATCACACGCAGAGAGACCGATGCAAGGGCCCTAAACAAAAAGGTCATCACGCCAAAGCCCACGATGAAGCCGATAATGGGCGAGGTGAGAAGGGGAATGACCACTTTATTGAATACGCCCGACCAGTCCACCTTTTCAAATGCCATGGCATAGGCGACGGAAGCGCCGATGAGCCCGCCTATGAGCGCGTGCGAAGAGCTGCTGGGGATGGCAAGATACCATGTAACGATATCCCAGACGATGGCACCGACGAGGGCTGCGATGATGACGTACTCGGCCACGGGACCGAGAACTATGCCTTTATAGATCGTTTTAGCAACATTTTCGCTGACGAGGGCGCCGACGAAATTCAGTGTGGATGCCATTAAAATAGCCCACATGGGCGTAAGGACTCTTGTGGAAACGCATGTTGCGATGGAATTGGCGGTATCGTGAAAACCGGTAATAAAATCAAATGACAGCGCCAGTATAACAACTGAGATAAGCATCATACTTATACCATCAAGCATGTTTCATTACGACTCCCTCTATGATGTTTGCCACGTCTTCGCACGCGTCAATGCAATCTTCAAGCCACTCGAACATGTCTTTCCACTTGATGATCTCTACGGCATCGGACTCGGTCAGGAACAGTTCCCTGATGGCTGCACGGTATGTATTATCGCCTTCATTTTCGATCCTGTTGATCTCGATGATTTTCTTCTGCAGGTTTTTGCTCTTTTTCATTATCTTGAGCTCGACCATCAGGTCCACCAGCTCAGACGTGCACAGGGTTATCAGGCAGCTGAGGGCCTTGGCTTCATCTTTGATCTCGCTGACGTTGTACATCCTGAAGCGGTGGGCGGCGGCTTCGATATTATCTACGATATCATCCATCTCGTGGGCGATGCGGTCAATATCTTCGCGGTCTATGGGGGTGATGAAAGAAGTATAAAGCCGTGCAAAGATGTTATGGACAAGAAGGTCGCATTCAGATTCATATTTTTCGATTATGAGGATTTTTTCTGAAACATCAGTATAATCATGGACGAGATCTTCAAGCGCTTCGGCGGCCTTATTGGCCAGCTGCGCAAACTCGATGAACCAATCGAAAAATATCCCTTCCTTTTTTGATACCCTCATGATAGACATAAGCAGCACGCTCCACTTTATTATTGGTCTGCTTGCGGACAAGCTTTCCCATGTAAATTATAAATAGAATATGCCGGAATTTCAAACATTCTTTTGGGGGGAAGAAAGATAAACTTATGAGCACTATCACTTAAGCTGAGAAAAAGGTGCGGTGGATAATATATCGGGCAGAATATGGTCAAATCTAAATAAATCTGCTACAATACACTATAACTAAAAACCAGCCCAAAACCAGTTATGAGGCCTGAAGACGTTGAAAAAGATCATGGTGGCTCTGTCCCTGCTGCTTGCTGTGGCGCTGCTTGCTTCCTGCGGGGCAGATGTAATAGCAGAAGACGAATTTGAACAGACGCCCGCCCCTACGGGAGTTCTTTCCGAAGACGGAACCCCTCCTGAACTGGGCTTTAATGACACTCTGGTAGGAGAGTGGATATATTACCTTGATGAAAACGATCCGGCACAGGTAAACGGCTCCGAACAATACCCTCTGCACCGCGCAAAGAGGGACGGGAGCGAGGACGAGGACCTGAAAGTAACGGGTATTCTTTTTACCGTTGCAGGCGACTATATCTACCTTAATATAAATGAACAGGAAGAAGGGATTTTCCCGCAGTGGGAGACGCTGCGCGTGTCTTTGGACGGGAAAGAAGTCGAAAGGATTGATTATTCTAATACCACGCGGTTTTCCAGTGCCGGCGAAGACGCCATGTACTTTTCCTGCTTCAACGACAGCACCATATATAAATCTGACGCCGCATGCGAGAACGTCATCCCCTTGAAGGTCGTTCTGACCGATAAAGAAGCCATCACCGATAAGCTCGGGGAAAACACCGTGCTTTCCATCATTATAGGAGATGCAGACTCCGAGTGGATCGGCTTTGGATGCACCGTATCCTCTACTACTACAGGAGAAGATCTCTATACTGGAGGGTACAGGATAAGCCAGGACGGAAAAACGGTGGATAAAACTGACGATGGCGAGTACTTCGTTGACATGGATATGATGGACGAAGAGGCGGGCGAATGAAAAGAGCCCGTATCAGGTGGATTTTTTAAGGTGGCAGAAAGAAGCGGACACCCTCTTTCTTTCAAAAGGCGGACCATATGAAAAAAATCACGGCGGTCATAGTTAATTACAATACGAAAGAGCTGCTCCATGGATGCCTCGAACACATAGAGCGATCCACCATCTGCGGCGATATAAAAATCGTCGTGGTGGATAACGGGTCGGGCGACAGTTCGGTAGAAATGATACGCAGCAGACACCCAAAAATAAAGGTAATCGCGCTGGGATACAACATGGGGTTTGGCAGAGCCAACAATGCCGCGCTGAAAGGTCTGGATACGCCCTATGCGCTGCTGGTCAACAGCGACTGCTTTCTTGAAAGCGATTGCGCCGAAAAGATGCTTGCCTTCATGGAGGAGAACTCCGACGCCGGCGCAGCCGGGCCGAAGGTTTTAAACGCCGACGGCACTATCCAGCCGTCGCGCCGAAAGTTCCTTACGATATACTCTGCATTGCTCCACGGATTCATCGGGGGACTTTTCCCCAATAATAAAAAGACCCGCGAGTATATGATGGCCGGCTTTGACCATGACAGCCATGCAGGCGTGGACTGGATATCCGGGTGCTGCATGATGCTGCGCAAAGCGGCGCTCGAAAGCGTCGGCGGCGGCTTTGACGAAAGCTATTTCATGTATATTGAAGATGTTGACCTTTGCCGCATGCTCCACAAAAAGGGCTGGCGGGTGTGCTATGTCCCTCAGGCACGCTGTGTGCATTTAACAGGAAGCAGCGGCGGGTATGAAAGCCCGCTCCATATACGTGCCTTTCATAAAAGCATGTGGCAGTATTTCAAAAAATTCTATGGAAGCAGCCCTAAAGCGGCGCTCTTCCCGCTCGTGTACCTCGGCATCAAGCTGCGCCTTTGTACCAAGCTTGCCGCCAATGCGCTGAAAAAGAGAAGGAGGACGGCATGATTTCCGTTGCGATGGCTGCCTATAACGGCGAAAAGTATATCAAAGCACAGATAGACAGCATCCTTTCCCAAATCGGCAGGGAAGACGAGCTCGTGGTATCGGACGACGGATCAGACGATGCGACCTGCACCATAGTCGAAAGCATCGCCGGAGGGGACAGCCGCGTTAAACTGATCCGGAACAGAGACAGAGGGGTGATCCCGAATTTTGAGAATGCGCTTTTGCATTGCCGGGGGGATATCATCTTCTTATCCGACCAGGATGACATCTGGCTTCCCGGCAAAGTGGAGACCGTTTCCCGGGCGATCCAAAGCGGAGCAGACCTCGTGCTCACCGACGCCATCGTAGCAGATGAAAACCTGCAACCAATAAACGATTCTTTTTATGAGTTCAACAAATCGAAAAAAGGTATTATGAATAACCTGCTGCACAATTCATTCCACGGGTGCACGATGGCTTTCAACAGCCGGATCAAGGATATCGCCCTGCCTATCTCAAAGCGCGTCCCCATGCACGATATCTGGCTGGGCCATCTTGCGATGCTCTTTGGGAAAGTGCGCTACCTGCCTGAAAAGCTTGTGATCTACAGGCGGCACGAAAAGAATGCTACGGGGTATGAAAAAAGCCCGATCTGGCAGAAACTCTGGTGGAGGGCGTGCATCGTTTTTCCCGTAGCGGCGCGGGCGGTCAAAATCATGCTGACGGGCACTGGGGTGCATCGCCCGCGGCTTTTCGCATAAAGACTATAGATAAGGAGAGGCGGTTTTGTGAAAAAGAAAGCTGTATCGGCTCTGATATTGGCGGTGCTCCTTTCTTTCTGCATGAGCATATCCGGCTGCGAACCGGTGAAGATAGAGGATCTGCCTGCCATTCAAAAGCTTCGTGACATTGGCACTATCCGCATCGCCGTGGCTCCCGGCCTTCCCGGGTTTTGCTGGCAAAACCCCGAAACAGGGCAGCTCGAAGGGTATGAGGTGGATATCGCACGCTACATATCCAAAGCCGTCTTTGGAGATGAGAAAGCCGCAGAACTCGTCCCGATGGATGCAAAACTCTGCGGGCCAAAGCTGGAGACGGGAGAAGTGGACATAGTCATTGCTGCGTTTTACGATACCCAGGCCAGGCGGGAAAAATTTGAATTTTCTCAGCCATATTTTACCGACTACATGACGCTGCTGGTGAAAAGGGGCCCTCTGACCCTATTTGGCCAGATGTCGGGGAAGAAAATCGGGTTCATTGCGGGAAACGGCACGGATGAATTGATAAAAGCAGAGGCAGGGAAATATACTGACATGGCGGTAGAAACCGTGCCTTACGGCTCATACCCCGAAGCCAAACAAGCGCTGCTTGAGGGCAAAATAGACGCGCTCTGCTCGCGGTGGGCTGTCCTTCGCGCCTATGCCGATATTGACACCGTCTTCATTTCTGATCGGTTTGCGCCGCAAAATTACGCCATTGCGTGTATCAAAGGGGATATGGACATGCTCAATCTGATGAATGCAGTGCTTGACGAAATGAAAAGAAACGGCCTGATAGATGAATTGATCAACAAGTGGGACCTGATAGATACGGGAAAGAAAGAATAATGATGTTGGGAGGGGGGCTAGCCCCCCTCCCCAGACCTCCCCCCGTCTTGCCCCGCTTGCACTTCGTGCGGCCAGCGGGGCGCTTTCTTCTAGTCTCGATACTGCTTTTACTGACATTTGACGCGCATGTCGGGTATTTGGGAAAGGGGCTAGTGCCCCTCTTCCCAAGCCCACACCCCAAAGAGGAATGGGCGTTGGAGAAGTTATGGAGCGGTTATAAGGCGGTTACCATATCAGAGATTTAGTTATTGATTATTAATATAGATTAAGCCCTTCCACAAGGGAGGGCTTAATAGGATAATCCTTTACCGGCTGCGTTAAACTATTCTATATTCACCACGGCATTCGGCTTCACGATATTGATCCATGTATTTCCGGGATCCAAGGATAGCTCATTGCCTGATGCGTCCTTGAAAACGGGCGAGTCCTTCTCGCTGGCTTTTTCCCATGTGCCCTCGATATATTTGCCGTTCCGGAATATGATGCACTTTCCATGGCCCTTATTGGTGATAAGGACATGGTGTTCCCTATCCGGTAAAGTCCTGTGATCCATATACATCACGATGATATTGGTGACAGTTATCTGCTCTCCCGTCAGCTTATCCTTATGGGGCTTGTTCATGGTGAAGCGCAGGAAGGCGTTTTTAGACGCGTCCCACATGTATTTTACGGCCGCAGAGCCGCCGTTGTAGGGTATGGATACGGTATTGACGCCAGCCCAGGATGAAAGGTCTGCATCTTTATCAAAGAAGAAATAGTGCGGCTCGGGCTGGTAATCATAGAGCTTGGCGATCTCGGCCACGTTGGCAAAACCATTGTGCGGGGCAACGTTTGAATCATCACGGAACATCAGCCGGGTCTCCACCATGCCGTCAACCCGTATCTTTATCCCTGTGGTATTAAAAGACAATTTCACTCTATTGGGGCCGTCCATGTCTCCCTCGCCGCCCCAGTGCACAAAAATGCAATCCCATTCCTTCCATAGAGATATGATTGAAACGCGCGAAGAGCGAACGGAACCGACTTTCTCAGGAAGGTTGTCATTGAATATGGCAAGAAAACGCGTGATGCTTGCTTCCACCGTCACCTCGTAAACTACGTCTGCCGCTTGGAGCCCGCTCTGAGGCCGGGCATCAAGATGATTGTTGATGACGACGGCAACGGGCTGGTAAACCCCGCTGTAGGGGAGCCCTGTCGTCGGAGAGATCAGGGCAGGGTCAGTGGTCGGAGAAGACGCCGGCGTTTCGGAGGGAGCGGACGTCTGGACTGACGGAGAAGGAGCAGGGACAACAGAGCATGACGCGAATACGAAACACGCCATAAGCGCAATAGCAACAGCTATCAGCTTTTTGAATGTTTTCAAACCAATCACCTCGAAAAATTTAATCATTTGTATAGACGATATCAATATACGCCGTCTTTTCTCAAAACTGTAGGTATGGTCATAAATAATATCTTGATATCCAGCCAGATGTTCACATTGTCTACGTAGAAGCGGTCTTTCGCCATGCGCTCATCCAGCGTCAGATCGTTGCGCCCGTTTATCTGCGCCAAACCTGTCAGACCAGGACGGACTTTATAGCGGTACATATATTCTGGTTTTAGAAGCTGTGTTTCCTCGGGTATGAACGGACGGGGGCCTACAAAGCTCATATCGCCTTTCAATATATTAAAGACCTGTGGCAGCTCATCAATGCTGAAACGCCGCAAAAACTTCCCGACTCGCGTCACCCGAGGGTCGTTCTCGTGCTGGATAAAGGGGTTGTCGTCTGATATGGGGCTGACTTCACCGGCCATCTCATGTGCCCCTTCAATCATGGTGCGGAGTTTATATAACTTGAATGACTTCTCTCCTCTTCCGATGCGCTCCTGCGCATAAAAAACCGGCCCTTTGGAATCAATGATGATAGCAAGTGCGATAAAGAAAAAGATGAAAATAAACACCGATAAGAAGAAGAAGGAACAAACGATATCAACCGGACGCTTGAAAAAACGATTATATAATCTGTACCGGGATGGCTTCAACTGCATCTCCGATCCAGCATGTCTGCCCTTCGGCATTTTAACACCCCACAAGTCCTATGTGAAAATATACGCAGCAGGCCTTTGCCAAATATTATAATTAACAAATTTCACATTGTCAAAGCTATATTGCCAGGATGTTGCGGATGTTGCGAATCTCGGTCATTAATAAATTCGCTGAAAGCGTATGATTTGGGGATGTGCAACCACCATATTTATGATAAAATATTTACTTAGTTAGGTCAAAAAAGCATTTTGCGTAAGAAAGATTGTAAAGATCGCGGGCATGTGTGCACTATGAATATGCAATTCCATATGGTTTTTCTTGCCAGGGGAGAGTTTTTATGTACAGGATAGTCGAAAAGCGGGTATTGAATCCGCAGGTAAAGCTGATGAAGATCCTTGCCCCGCGCATCGCAAATAAGGCGCTTCCGGGGCAATTCATCATTCTCCGCATAAATGAAAACGGCGAGCGCATCCCGCTGACTGTGGCGGACTGCGACAAGGAAGCCGGAACGGTCACCATAATATTTCAGGAAGTAGGGAAAACCACTCTGCACTTGGGGCAGCTGAAAGAGGGAGAGTTCCTGCTGGACTTCGTAGGGCCTCTCGGGGTGCCCTCCCATTTTGACGGCTACAAAAAAGCCGCCGTCATAGGGGGAGGGCTGGGCACGGCGATCGCCTACCCCCAGGCAAAGGCGCTGAAGGAGAGGGGCGTAGAAGTGCACGCCATCATCGGGTTCCGCAGCAAGGAGCTCATCATGCTTGAAGAAGAAATGCGCAGATCATCCTCGCGGCTCTTCATCACAACGGATGACGGTTCCAACGGGAATAAGGGCTTTGTATCCGACGTGCTGAAAGCGCTTATCGAATCTGGCGAAGGATATGACCTTGTCATCGCTATCGGGCCGCTCATCATGATGAAAGTGGTTTCGGAACTTACCCGGCCATACGGTATAAAAACAGTGGTGAGCATGAACTCGACAATGGTGGACGGCACAGGCATGTGTGGCTGCTGCCGGCTCAGCGTCGGCGGAAAAACAAAATTTGCCTGCGTGGACGGGCCGGATTTCGACGGGCACCTCGTGGATTTCGATGAAGCCATGAGAAGGTCTGTCATGTACAGGGACGAAGAAAGACGAAGCTTGGAGCGCCACATATGCAGGATGGAGGGGATGAAGTGATGCCGAATATGTCGCTGCAAAAAGTCGCGATGCCCGAGCAGGACCCCGATATCCGGAACGGCAACTTTGATGAAGTGGCGCTGGGATATACTCCTGAAAACGCCATCGAAGAAGCCAGACGCTGCCTCGGCTGCAAAAACAAGCCGTGCGTAGCGGGCTGCCCCGTGTACGTGCAGATACCTGAATTCATAAAACTGGTGGAGGAAGGCAAGTTTGCGGAAGGATATGAAAAGATAAGGGAGACGAACAACCTGCCGGCGGTATGCGGCAGGGTATGTCCGCAGGAAACGCAATGCGAACAGCTTTGCGTAAGAGCGATCAAGGGCCAGCCGGTGGGGATAGGGCGGCTTGAAAGGTTCGTTGCCGACTTTGCCCTAGCAAACGACTTGGTAAAAAAGCCCGAGAAGCCCCAAAGTAAAGGCAAGAAGGTGGCGGTTATCGGCTCGGGCCCGGCGGGACTGACATGCGCTGCCGACCTCGCCAAACTGGGCTATCAGGTGATGATATTTGAAGGCCTTCAAACACCAGGCGGCGTGCTCATCTACGGTATACCCGAATTCCGGCTGCCCAAAGAGCTGGTCAGAAGGGAGATCGAGACGCTGAGCGAGCTTGGCGTGGAGATCGAGGTCAATACCGTTGTCGGTAAGACTGCTTCGGTAGAAGAGCTTTTCAACGAGGGCTACAAGGCGGTCTTTCTGGGAACGGGAGCCGGACTGCCTCAGTTCCTCGGCGTCGAAGGCGAAAACCTTAACGGGGTTTTTTCAGCCAATGAGTTTCTTACAAGGGTGAACCTGATGCGCGCCTATAGATTTCCCGAATATGATACGCCCATCAAGCTCGGAGAAAAGGTGGCCGTAGTAGGCGGGGGAAATGTAGCAATGGATGCAGCCAGGTGCGCCAAGCGCATAGGCGCCAAGGAGGTATATATCGTTTACAGGCGCAGCGAAGTAGAATTGCCGGCAAGGGTGGAGGAAGTGCACCACGCCAAGGAAGAAGGCATCATCTTCAAACTTCTGTGCAACCCCACAAAGATACTGGGCGATACGAAAGGGAACGTCTGCGGGATGGAATGCATCGAAATGACACTTGGCGAACCCGATGCTTCGGGCAGGAGAAGACCTATCCTCAAGCCCGGAAGCGAATTCGTACTTGACCTGCAGACAGTGATAGTCGCCATCGGCACCACGCCCAACCCACTAATCAAAGATACCATACCCGGCTTGGAAACCAACCGGAAAGGGTGCGTGGTGGCGGATGAAAAAACGGGGGAAACAAGCTTACCCGGTATTTATGCAGGGGGAGACACCGTCACAGGCACGGCAACCGTTATTCTGGCGATGGGCGCAGGGAAAAATGCTGCGGAGGCGATAGATAGGTACCTATCGGAGAAAACGTAGTGTTTGGTTATAATTTACAGTTTAGAAAATTGGCGTGAAAGAAGATAAGAGATATTACCTACCTTATAACCCTCGCAATTTGTATTTAACCGTTTACACTTCAAAAAGGCAGCATTTTAAATTATTCAAAAACAAATATCAAAAAACTATAGACGAAGCGCTATAAATGTATTATCATTGATAATGATAATGATTATCAATGATAGCAGGTGATTTTTTGTGGGGCATCGTTTCAGGAAAGGGCAAAGATACAGAATTTTATCTATTAACAAAGATCATGCGTCGGTCAAAAGACTGACGGACATGGGAATCACACCCGAGTGTAACCTCTCGGTTGAAAACGTTGCTCCGTTTGGCGGCACTTACATTATTAAAGTCCGCGGATACCGCGTCGCCATTCGGAAGTCTGACCTTGAAGCGCTGGAGGTCCAGGCGCTGGACAAAGGGGAAAAGTAATGGCCGTTGCACTTATCGGGAACCCCAACAGTGGCAAGACCACGCTTTTCAACGCCCTGACCGGCAAACGGCAGCACGTGGGAAACTGGCCGGGCGTCACTGTGGATATCAAAGAAGGGATTTTCCACTACAAAGGGCATAGGATAAACATCGTTGACCTGCCTGGAATCTATTCGCTGGATCCAGATACGCTGGAACAGCGCACGACGCGCAACTACCTTACCCAATTTCCACCGGAATTAATTATCAATATCGTTGACGCGGGGAACCTTGAGCGGAGTCTCTACCTGACCATGCAGCTGCTCAAACTGGGCAGACCCGTGTTGCTGGCACTCAACATGATGGACGAGGTGGAAAAGGCAGGTGCGGAACTGGATGCAGATAAGCTTTCTTTCTTCCTTGGCATCCCCGCCATCGCCATCAGTGCCGTAAAGGAAAAAGGCCTTGATAAACTGGCCAAAACCATCCATGATGCCATTGAAGGGCGTGCTGCCCCGCCTTCGGCTCCCGGTATATGTATAAGCTGCACCATGTGTAAAAACACAGAAAACATCTACAAGTGTATCGAGGATATCGTCAGACAAGTCTATACAACTAAGCTGACGCAGAAGCAGGCGGATATCACCCGGAAACTGGACAGGGTACTTCTGAACAAATGGCTCGCTATCCCCCTATTACTCCTAATCATGCTTTCAGTTTTTTTCATCACGTTCGGCGCGACCGGCTGGCTCACAGACCTGATTAACGCTTTTCTGTCGGGAACGCTTTCGCCATTTACCGGTTCGCTTCTTTCCTCTGCCGGCGCGCCCGCATGGCTGACGGGGCTGCTCTGCTCAGGAGTGATCCCAGGGGTGGGGAGCGTACTGGCATTTTTGCCGCAAATCGCGATACTTTTCATTTTAACATCTTTTCTTGAAGACAGCGGGTACATGGCGCGCGCTGCCTTTATCATGGATAAAGCATTCTCGAAAATCGGCCTTGGGGGAGGGGCCTTCATGCCCCTTCTTATGGGATTTGGATGCTCAGTACCGGCTGTCATGGCAACTAGGACGCTTCCTTCAGAGAAAGAGCGGCGGCTTACAATAATGCTCATCCCATTTATGTCCTGTAGCGCAAAGATGCCTGTCTATGCGCTCTTCGCAGGCGCTTTCTTTGCAAGATACCAGGGGCTGGCAGTCTTCGGGATATACTTCATCGGCATTTTTATAGCGGTACTCTCGGGATTTATACTGAATAAACTGGTATTTAAAACGCAAAAAACACCCTTTATAATGGAAATACCGCCATACAGGTTCCCTACGGCAAAAAACCTGCTTCTGCATTCCGCTGAAAAGGTCAAAGGATTCCTTGTCAAGGCAGGGACAGTGCTGCTGGCGGCGTCGTTGGTTATCTGGGCACTGCAATACTTCACCCCTTCGTTCACGCTGGCAGCCAACCCTTCAGAGAGCATTATCGCCTTTATCGGCAGAGGCCTGGCTCCGGTATTTTCGCCTATCGGGCTGAGCGACTGGCGTGCATCGGTGGCACTGGTGACAGGCGTAGCTGCCAAGGAGGCCATCGTATCTACGCTGGGCGTACTCTCGGGCTCAGGCCAGGCCGGTTTGACCGAGGTACTTAGAGGAATCTTCTCGCCGCTGCAGGCATTTACTTTTATGACCTTTTCCCTGCTGTATATACCGTGCGTAGCAACCATCGCAACCATCGGAAAGGAAATGAGGTCTGTCAAATGGACTTTTTTCACTGTTGTTTACGGACTGGTTATTGCTTATACGTTAAGCTTTATAATTTTTAACGCAGGTAAACTGCTGGGCTTTTAGGGAGGATTAAAAATGAAAAACAGCGAAATCAAAAAACTAAACCTTGAGGGCCACAAATCAACCAGGCAAAGGCAGCTGATCCTGGATGTGATCCGTTCGAAACGGGGAATCCACATGACGGCTGAAGAGATATACAACTACGTCAAAAAAAAGGACGAAAAGATCGGCATCGCAACTGTCTACAGGAATATAAAGATACTTGAAGAGGAAGGGATCCTGCTCAAAGCCCGCTTCAAAGAAGGTACTACTGCCTGCTATGAGCTATGTGAGTGGTCAGGCAGCCATACGCACCACCACCTGGTCTGCCTGCGCTGCGGGAAAGTTTCTGATATGGAACAAGACTTGCTGGGCACTATCGAAGCGCTGGTTGCAGATACAAAGGGTTTTAAGACCACAGACCACCGTCTGGATTTTTACGGGATATGCGGTGAGTGCCAGAAAGAAACAGAGCCGAAGGGCTGATATGCGAAAGAGGATTCTCTCCCCAGTCAGACCAACTGACAATCTCTTAACGGGAAGAAAACGCCCCGTTATCAGTTAGATAACAGGGCTTCCAGTTCGTTGCTGCTTCCCGAAAAGACGTCCAAGTCTACAAACGTACTGATGCCTTCTACCCTTCCCCTGTCGCAGTACTGCCAGAAAAGCCAGCCCCGCCCATCTGAAAGCCGCGGAGGAAACGCCATGTCCCTTATCCAGATGGGATAATCATCGTAGTATCCGCGAATATAGCGGTCGTAAACAGGATAAACGACGTAAAGGATGGGTTTTTGCCCGAAACGGCTTTCGACCGCTGAGATAAAATCGTCCAGTTCGCTTCGAAAAATTTGCTCATCCGCTCCCATTTCCTCAAGGTCTATGACCGGAGGAAGGCAGCCGCTCTCCAAAGGTACGCAAGAGATGAAATTAGCCGCCTGCATTTTTCCGGCGCTGGCCAGCGTGAAATAATGGTATGCGCCCCTTATCAGGCCGGCATCTTTCGCGCCTTCCCAATTTTGCTGAAAACTGGCGTCCTTATTCGTGCTGCCTTCGGAGGCCTTGATAAAAACGAAGCGTATCCCCGAACCCGCGGCCTTCTGCCACGAGATATTCATTTGATAATGAGAGACGTCAATACCTTTTACGCTGTATTTTAAAGCAAAAAGCTTATTCAACCACAGGTTGCCGGTAAAAACGAGAACGGATACCATTATAACCAGGGAAATAGCAGATAAAATCCATATGATTTTATTCCGGGATAATGATCGCGCCATAGAAAAACCCCCGCAAGATTTGCTTTTTATTAAATTATAGCAATATTTAGCGGGTGATGACAAATCCAAGCAAGCAAAAGCCTTGCCGAGAGTTTTTGAGAAATTAATCAAAAAAACGCAATAAACGAAAATATTATTGGCTATTGACTTTACAGAGCCAATATGGTTAGATTATCGCGAAAATACCGGAAAAACACTAAAGGGGGTGAAGGGAAAAAGGATGAAGATAAGCAATATCAAGGACCCGCAAAAGTTCTTTGACGTGGTCGGCAAGTGTGCCGGCAGGGTGGAAATGGTGACCGGTGAAGGCGACTGCCTGAACATGAAATCCAAACAGTGCCAGTTTATCGCTTTGACCCAGATGTTCAGGAATGCCGCAATAGATAATGTAGGAATCATCGTTTCGGAGCCGTCTGACATCAACCTGCTTCTGGAGTTTATGCTAACAGTGTAAAGGAGCCGCTTGCATGAAGTTTATGAAGCGGCTTCTTTTTTATTTTGAGATAATGGTTAGCCAGATTATAAAAGCATTTCACGAGGGAAGGCAAACCCTGTTTCAGGAGATATAAGCGTATTACAGGAACGATCAGAAAAAATCAAGAGAGCCCAGAGGTTCAATTGACACATCCATGCCCTTATGGTACAAGTAAATTGGCGGGATACCGGAAAAATGCCGAAAGGAGCAAAGGAAAAGGATGAAAATAAGCAATATCAAGGACCCGCAAAAGTTCTTTGACGTGGTCGGCAAGTGTGCCGGCAGGGTGGAACTGGTGACCAGTGAAGGCGACCGCCTGAACCTGAAATCCAGGCTGTGCCAGTATTTTGCTTTGACCCAGATGTTCAGGGACGCCGCAATAGATAATGTTGAGATCATAGTTTCAGAGCCGTCTGACATCAACCTGCTTCTGGAATTCCTGATCAAGGGGCAGTAGAACTCTTTAGCATGAAGCTTTGCACAGCGGCTTCTTTCTTTCATACAATACTTTCATTGAGCTCAATATCATAATCAATATGCCTTTAATTAATCGGAGATTCCCCACGCATTTTTGGCGGAGGATTTGAATAAATGAGACTTTTTGTGGCGGTGGTTCCGGGCAGGGAAGTGCAAGCCGAACTGCTGTGTATCCAGAACGAACTGAAAAAGCTGACGCCGGATGCCAATTTCACGAAGCCGCAGAACCTTCATATGACCGTACGGTTCATCGGGGAGACGCCTCATGTCATGCTGCGAAGAATTGACTCGGCGCTCAAATCGGCGGCAAAAGATACGGCACCCTTTTTGATGCGGCTGCAAAATATGGGCTTTTTCGGCTCGCCTACTGATGCGACGGTGTGGGCGGGGATGGGCGGCCATATCGAGGCGTTCAATGCTTTGTGCTCTGCTGTCAATGAACGGCTCTTTGAAGAAGGGTTCGGGAAAGATGCCAAAGGACCGGTGGCTCATATCACATTGGTTCGCAGGGCGGACGTGCGCGGCATACAGATCGAAAAGATGGATGTAGCCACAAAAGAAACAAGCATTTCGGGAATGACACTTTTCGAGAGCGCACGGATCAACGGGGCGCTGACCTATACGCCGGTTGCGACATATCCGTTTTTTGAGGGAAGCTAAGCGCAATTTACAATTTACAATTCGGAGACAATTGGGAAGGCTTATAAAGCGGCAAGGGGGCATGGGAGAGGTTGTAGAGCGTCAAAGAAGCAGTTATTAAGCGTCAGAGGAGATTCGGGTCGTTTCTATAGGGTATTATGCCTGCGGCTGGCGGTACTTTTGTACCGGTACAAAAGTACCCAAAACCCCGCTGGGGCGGTACCGCTCCCTGCGTCCCTTTCGGGACTCCGGTCGCGCTAAAAGCCCCAGACCCCACTGGAT
>JAUYED010000055.1 GCA_030691525.1 Bacillota bacterium
CTGCCTGAGACGGGAGACCTGACGCTTCTGAAAGTGGACGGGTATGACCAAAGCAAAGTGCTGCAGGGCGCGGAATTCAGCATCTATTCGGATGAAGCGCTGACGCAGCTGGTGCTGCACGGCACGACAGATGTGAACGGCAAGATCGAGGCCAATGGGCTGGTGCCGGGGACGTACTGGGTGCAGGAGACCAAACCGCCCGAAGGATACAAACTAAATACAGTAAAGATCCCGGTCACCGTTGTCGCCAATACAAGGACGGAGATAAAGATCGTAAATGAGATAGACGACGAACATGAATACCAGACGGGTACAGACAACTATACCATGCTGGCCATCGGCGGCGGGCTGCTGCTGGGAGCGGGCATCCTGCTCCTTAGCACCCTGGGCCGCAGAAAGCCGGCGAAGTGTTGGCGTGATGATGTGATAAACTACAGGTAAACCAACACTGCTGAATACAGCCGATTGCCTCCCCAAATAGAGAGGGCCGCCTATTATGAAAATTATAGGCGGCCTTCAAATTTATATTGGGAGAGGGGGGTATTTGGGAAAGGGGCTTTGCCCCTCTTCCCAAGCCCACACCCCGAGTTAGGAAGAGTTTAATTCGTTTGATTAAGCCGATTATAAAGATAGACCGAGAGATTGCCACGTTGCGAATGCTCCTATTTTTTTGCTGGTTTGAAATCCATAATCAGATGTCAAATCCAACGTGCTTTTGCCTTTAGCCTTCGGTTTGTAAAAAAATGATATAATATATGAAAAAATGTTGCATTATAAAGAAAAGGTGTTATAATTTAGTCAGTAGGATAAATATCATAGTGTATCTATTGAAAAAGGCAAAGCTGGCCGAAAGGCAGCTACGCAAAGCCACGGGCCTAAAGCGCAGGCAGCGCCAGGGCAGCCGGGTCACCAATGGAGCGCTCTGGCTACAAGCACAAGATGGACAAGCCGAGTGTTCCTTAAGAAGCTAAGGGAATATAAAGCGGCTTGTTTGCATCTTGTGCATTTTATTTTGAGCGCTTTATAGATAGAGAAGATGAAATAGAATAACGGACATACTTGTGTGCCGTTGAAAAAGGCAAAGCTGCCGAAAGGCAGCTACGCAAAGCCACGGGCCTAAAGCGCGGGAAGCGCCAAGGCAGCCGGGCCGCCAATGGGACACGACGCCTGCAAGAGAAGAAATGCAAGCCGAGTGTTCCTTAAAGGGGGGTAGGAACATGAAAAAGGTGCTTGCTGTTCTTTTATGTGCAGTGCTGTTTATAACAGCAATGGCTGTATCGCCTGGCATAGCGTTAGCAGCTGCGGCCACCCCAGTGCCGGAAAGCATGCTGGGGCAGCCGTTTGGTGGCTATGCAACAGTTCTCAAAGGATATACCAGGGTGGATGCCAGCGAATACGGCTTCCAGTGGTACATTTTCAACAAAGACTATAAGAAATTTATGATGGTTGGCGTGGACAACGACACAGTCGTAGCAGTATATACCGATTCACCCAGCCTGCTTGCGGCCAACTCGATAAATACAAAGCAGACGCGCGACCAGCTCAGGCAACTTTTGGGGGAACCCGTACAGTACCGCATGGCAGGAAACACCGTTTATATGATGCAGAATGCAGATGAAAAAGACGTGTTTGACAATGGCGATTACTGCACGACAGTATTTTATGATAAGTACAATAAGATGAAGGTCGCGTCAGTGCTTACAGTCAAGGCAACTTACGAGGAGCAGCTTATAGGCAAGAACGTGGAAATGGGTGACGCGCTGATTGCGGCATATACCAGGGAAAGCTTTGACCTTGTCAATTCTGCGCGGGCCATAAGAAAGATCAGCGTCCTCAAATGGGACGGTTCCCTGGCCAAGCTTGCCATATATAGAAGCACAGATATGAGAGACCGCGACTATTTCAGCCACTATTCTCCCGACGGCGCGAGCCCGGCGGACTATGCGAAACAAATGGGGATCAGATATAAAAAGCTGGGCGAAAACATTTCCTGCGGCTATAAGAACGCGATATCTGCGCATGAGGGGTTCATGAACTCCAAGGGGCACAGGGACAACGTCCTGTACAAGTCCTACAAATACCTTGGTACCGGCGTGGCTTACGGTGGGAGCAGGTACATCAATCTGACCTGCAACTACAAAAGATAAGTGACAGGGGATGGTCAGGCGCCCATCCCTTGTTGCGGAGCAAGAACCCCACCAGTCCTACCCTAGACTCCCGCATATTTTATGCGGGAGTCACCCTTTTTGGGAGTAGTAAAAAGTGAAATATTCAGATGGTACCCTGCTTATTTTTCCGAAAGTCGGTCAAAACTACCGGTATACCAATAATTTCAGGAGGTACCTAAAACATGCCCGATAAAACACTGATCTGCAAGGACTGCAGCGAGGAATTCGTGTTCACCGAAGGGGAGCAAAGCTTTTTTAAAGAAAAGGGCTTTGAAAAAGCGCCTGTGCGGTGCCCTGCCTGCCGGAGGGCCAGGAAGCAGAACCGCTGTGAAAGCAGGGGCGGAAAAAGCTACGGAAGCTGGAGCTTTAACGGGACCGGCTGCAGAGGGGGAGAAAGAAAATAAGGGAAAATATATTGCTTTCTTGAGCCGGATCGGGTGAAAAGATCCGGCATCTTTTTGCAAAAAAGCGCTCCGGAATCTTATGATTTTCCGTTTTGCTTTAAGGAAAAATACCGAAAAAAAACAGCTCTGGAAAAAAAGCTTTTGCTGCGTTATAATTAAAAAAGTTAGTTTTGCGGTTTTTTTTACGAAAGGATAAGTATCAGCAGCATGGATAAGAAGAATTTTTATTACTACAAAAAATCGCGCTACGGCAGCAGCAAGAGCAAGCAGCAGAAGAAAAGGGGACCGAGTTTGGTCTTTGCCATGTTGGCGGTCATCCTCGTGCTTATCGGCGTAGGGACATGGCTGGTCATCACCTATGTGTTCAACGGCGGGAGCGTGCTACCTGTAGCGTCCCTTCCGGTTGCCGGCTCGCCGACGCCGTCCGCTTCAGAAACGCCTACGCCATCGCCCTCGCCTACGCCCAGCCCGACACCTTCGGGCGTGTCCCTCCTGCCTGCCGGCCTTGTCGCTTCGCCTACAGGCGATAGCGAGCCGTCCAAATACGGGTTCACGACCAGCATACAGGTGGATAACCAGCCGGTGGATTCATACCAGCGCCCCCAATCTGTCAGCTTTGGCACAGGAGAAGAGTATACTGACCTCGAAGGCGTCATCACCTTCAGGGGCAATAATTACAGGACCGCACCGAGTTACGGCACCGCCGATATAAAGGAAGGAAAATTGGAGATCGCCTGGTTGAAAAAGATCGGCGGCATAGACAAGTGGATCGGCGCAGGTTGGACAGGACAGCCGCTTATCGTGAAGTGGCCGGACGCGCTGAAAAACCAGATGAATATAAACGATGACAAGAAGGCCAAGGCAAACCTCGTTGAAGTTATCTATGCGCCTTTAGACGGCAAGATATACTTCCTTGACCTTGAAGACGGGACTGCTACGAGAAACACCATAACCACTGGCGTTGTACAGAAAGGCACATCCAGCTTAGACCCGCGCGGTTACCCCATCCTTTACTGCGGCCAGGGCTACCCCACCGCAAATGGCAAGAGCGTTCCTGTAAACTTCAGGATGTTCAATCTTCTTGATCAGACGCTCGCTTTCCAATTCGGAGGGAAAGACCCATTTGCCTACCGTAAAAGCTGGGCGGCTTTCGACTCCAGTTCGCTCGTTGATGGAAAAACCGATACTTTTATTGAACCGGGTGAATGCGGCGTACTTTACACGTTCCACCTGAATACCCAGTACGACCAGTCGGCGGGCACGCTGACTATCTCGCCCGACCACAAGGCAAAATACCGCTATACAGCCCCCGGATACAGCGATTCCTCGGGCTCTACCAAGTGGTACGGCATGGAGGACAGCGCTGTCACTTTCCGCAACTACGTTTACTTCACTGACAACGGCGGGCATTTGCAGTGCGTTGATATAAATACGTTCCAGCTTGTCTGGGTGATAGATGTTACCGATGATACGGACAGCACCATGTGCCTGGAGGAAAGCCCAGAGGATGGAACGGCATATCTTTATACAGCGTGCGAAGTAGATGATAAAACAAACAAAGGCTCGCAAAAAGGCCCGTCCATCATACGCAAAGTTGACGCACTCACAGGAAAAGTGATGTGGAGCAAGGAGTACTTGTGCTATACCCTCACCGGTAATCCTGCCGGTGCCCTTGCTTCTCCGGTTTTAGGTAAAAAGGATATTTCAAATCTTATAATTTATACGCTCGCAAATTACGGTACAAAAGGCGGCGGTTTAACGGTGGCTCTTGATAGGAAAACCGGGGAAGAAGTGTGGACTCTTGATATAGGAAGATACACCTGGTCTTCCCCTGTAGATGTATATACCCCTGAAGGCAAATCGTATATCGTCCAATGCACCAACAAAGGCGACGTTTTCCTCATAGAAGGCACAACAGGGAAAATCGTAGATACGTGCAACGTTGGCGAGACGTCTATAGAGGCATCGCCAGCCGTTTATAACGACATGATAGTTATAGGGACAAGGTCGACGCAGAAGATATACGGGATAAAAATAAAATAAGGATAGAGGGAGATTGCGACGCAGAAGTTCTATAGCATAAAGAATTGACAAAAACGCATATGCTAATATATACTACTGATAAATTAATTGACTCAATAAATGAGTTGATCAGGCGGTGCGATCGG
>JAUYED010000091.1 GCA_030691525.1 Bacillota bacterium
TCGGAGCAGTTTTCAATAGGGATCCATTCCGCAGCAGAAAAATGCGCTTGTCTCGGGCTCATCACCGCTTTGGGCAGTTTTGCGGGCTGCGGGGGGCCTTGCGCCTTCTTTTCGGGCTCCGGCAGTTCTGAGAGCGCTTTGAGCAGCTTTTCAAAGCCGCCTCGGCGGTCTGCAGCCGTACAGATGAATACTACTCTTCTTGCATCCGCCATCTCGGGCTCTATCCCACGGCTGCTCAGATGCCGCGCCGCTTCGTATCCCGTTATTTCTCTTTCAGCGACGTCCAGCACCAGCCGCAGCGGGTCTTTCGCAGCAGCTCCGTGGACACGCATCCAATCAAGCGGTTTGATGCCCCGGATAGAAGCCAGGTCTTCATAGAACGCGTCAACGAGCCCCAGTATTTTATCCAGCAGCATTTCGCCTTTTTTGTCCATCACCGCCCGTGCGCTTTCGATGGATGCCATGACGGGATAGGAAGGGCTGCTGGTCTGCAGCAGGGCGAGCGTATTCTGTATCCCTTTCTCATCCACCCGCTCCCCGGTATGCAGCAGGGCGCCCTGCGTCAGCGCGGGCAGCGTCTTGTGCACGCTCTGCACCCACATGTCGGCGCCAAGCTTTCCTGAAGTTTCAGGCAGCCGCGGATGGAAGGGGAAATGCGCCCCGTGCGCCTCGTCAATGAGAAGCAGCTTCCCTTTCTCGCGTACTGCCCTTGCGATGCTTTCGACAACGCTGCAAAGCCCGTAGTAATTGGGACGGGTGAGAAATACGGCCGCGGCGTCCGGGTTTTCGTCGAGCGCATGAAGCACGTCGTCGGCTTTGACGCAGCCGTATATCCTGTTCTTTCTATCGTAGTCCACGGGGATGAATACCGGCTCCGCGCCGCTCAAGATCAGGGCGGACACCGCGCTTCTGTGGCAGTCCCGCCCGATGATCACCTTTTTGCCTGAGCCGGCATAAAGCATCATGGCCGCTACGCCCGCAGTCGAGCCGTTGACCAGAAAAAAGCTTTGATGCGCTCCGAAGGAGCTCGCACACATCTCCTGTGAAAGTTTGATGACGCCTTCGGGGCAGTGAAGATTGTCCGCCCCCGCCGCTTCGGTTATGTCCCACCCTGCCGGGATCCCCTTTCCCCTTCCTTTGTGCCCGGGCATATGGAAGCGCACACGGTTTCCCCCTGCGTATTTCCTCAGCATGGTTTCTATCGGCGTATCGTTTTTCAAATGCAAAACCCTGCCTTTATACTTTGTTTATATACCCTCGGCTGCATGATTTTTCCGATGATAAATTTCGCCCAAAAAATGTTAGCACGGGTATAGAATTCAGGACGATGCATGATATATAATGGTACTGGTGTTTTTTATCAAAACCGATCCAAATATTCCTTGGGCGTGGGTTATGTATGAAGCGTTATCTCTATGAAAACATGCTTCTTTTTTCAGTGCGTCGCACTAAAAGGTCTGTTTTTTATGAGTTGTTCTTTGTCGCGTCAGAGACGCTGATAAATCCGCAGCCGGATCTATACAGGTTTTACATCCGGTCTTCTTCGGAACTTTCATCCTTCCATTTGGGGCACGCCTATGATGTGGAGGTTTCTTCCTCGGGCTTCATCCGCTGCTTCAGCCGCCTGCGGGAACAGGAGTTAGACCATCAGCTTTACGTGAAACTGATCGGCCTGCGCGATGAAAAGTTCGGCAGCTTTTCGCCGTTGCCCGAATCGTCTTTGCTATACCCCATGGCCGAGGCAGATTATCTGGTGCACTCCCGTGAAAACCTCTGGCTTCTACTGCCCAAATACCTCGTGCTCGCCTTGACGACGTTCGCTTCTATCCTTCTTCCTTTTATGATCTATTCCCTTATCGTGGTGTTGTCTGCTATCGGCTTGTCCGGGGGCGGGACTGGAAGCAGTCTGCTTTGCGTTCCTATCATCTCGATAGGCGCGCTCCCTGCAGTGTTTTTCCTTGTCGCCTGCTCCATTTACTATTCGCAGCGCATGCTTTTGGATATGCCTTTCATGAGCGCGTTCCTGGTACGCCGGCATTGCCTCAGCACAGGCGGCATGCGCCCAATCCTCTCTGCGCGCAGCCCTTCCCGCCGCACGCTCACCATCAGCGGCATCATCTGCGCTGCGATTCTCGCCCTCAGCGTCGTTGTTTCGTTGATACTGAGGTTTGCAGCATGACTTTTTGACGCTGCTTCAACCGCAGAGGGCAGGCCCGATGAGCTCACGAAATCCTCTTTTTAGAGATTCCAGCGCCTCCCCGGCCGTATCCATATCCGTTTCGCGCGCGCCGGCATAGAGCTTCAGTTTGGGCTCAGTACCCGAAGGACGCGCGCAGGCCCATCGCCCGCCTTCCAGCTCATAATAGAGCATATTGGATTTGGGCGCTTTCAGTTCAGATATGCCCTCAGAGCCAGACCGTTTGCCCGAAAGGTAATCGCGTACGGCTGTTATTTTGAACCCGCCTATCCTGTCGAACCCGCCCGAGCGCAGCGCGGCCATTATATTTTTTATCCTGTTGACGCCCTCGGCGCCTTCCAGCTTTATATCCGTCGTAGATTCAAGGTAATATCCGTACTTTTTATAAAGGGACTGAAGCAATTCGAATATGCTTGTCCCCTTGCTTTTGCATACAGCAGCCAGCTCTGCCATCAGCATGCAGGCACATATGCCGTCCTTGTCGCGCGTAAAATCCCCTGTCATATATCCTGCGCTTTCTTCAAAGCCGAACTGGAAGGAGCCGCTGCGGCTGTTTTCGATCTCTTCCGCAATGAAGCGGAATCCCGTGAGCACCTCCCTCGTCTCTGCGCCGAAATCGGCCGCGATGGCGTTTGCCATATTGGTGCTGACGATGGATTTGACGATATAGGCGCCCTTTGGCAGTTTCCCTTTCATGCTGCGCTGCGAGAGCAGGTAATAAAGCATCAGGCAGCCCGCCTGGTTTCCCGTAAGATGGATGAAATCCTCTCCGGTATTTATGACGCAGCCCATCCTGTCTGCATCGGGGTCGGTGCCAAGGACTAGGTCTGCGCCGCTTTCCTTTGCCAATCGTACCCCTTTTTCCATGGCTTTGGGGTCGGAAGGGTTGGGCATGGGCGCATAGGTAAATTGATAGTCCTGCTCCATCTGTTCAGGGACTGTGATGACATCATCAAAGCCCATCTCCCCGAGCAGGCGGGGCACCGGTTCTTTGCCCGTTCCGTAGAGGGGAGTATAGACTATCCTGACCGAGCTCCCCCATTCCCGGGCGATAGAGGGATCGGGAGAAAGCGATTTGACAGCGTTTATGTATTCATCGTCCATCTGCCGCCCGAGCAGCTTCAGATATCCCGAGTCCAGCGCCCGATTCAGGCCGTCCAGCCGTTTTATCTGCGAAAGCTCGTCAATGGAATCCATCTCGCGCACGATGGTTTCGCTATCTTCGTTGCCAAGCTGCCCGCCGTATTCGGCATAAACCTTGTACCCGTTGTATTCGGGGGGATTGTGGCTCGCCGTGATGGCGATGCCTGCAAAGCAATTCAATTTACGCACGGTGAAAGAAAGCTGGGGAACAGAGCGCATGCTCTCATACAGATAGCAGCGTATGCCGTTTGCGCACAGCACCAGCGCCGCCTCCTGTGCAAATTCCTTGCTGTTCTTTCTCGAATCAAAGGCGACGGCAGCGCCGCGCGAAGCACCGCCTTTGTAGAGGATATGGTTGGAAAGCGCCTGAGTCGCTTTTCGTACAGTGTAAATATTCATACGGTTGGTTCCGGCGCCCATCTTGCCCCTCAGCCCTGCAGTCCCGAATTCCAGCTTCGCTCCGAAACACTCGAGGATCAGTTGGTCGTCGTTTGCCATGGTCAGAAGCTCGCTTTTAGTAAAATCGTCCACCGCGCCGCTGACCCATCTTTTGTATTTCTCCCTGTATTCCAAATGGCTGCCTCCTTAAAGGGTAACCGGTGATTGATATGATTCAAACCTCCTCGAACATATCCTTGCCTGCACCGCACAGCGGGCAGACCCAGTCCCCGGGAAGGTCGCAAAACGGCGTTCCTGCCGGAATGTCCGATTCGGGGTCTCCCCGTATTGGGTCGTATTCATATCCGCAGACCGTGCAAATGTACTTTTTAATTAAGCAGCACCCCGATCCACTTTATTTTACGATAGCACCAAGCCGTGACCTATTATCATTTCTTTTCCATGTGGGCATTGAGGTCGGCAACCAGTTTGTCCGCATCAATCCCGTGCACCATCGAGGCCGTCTCGATGCTTTCTCCCGATGCAGCCGGGCAGCCGAGGCAGTACATCCCATGGCTTATGAATATCCGGGCGGTATCCTTATCCATTTCCAGTACATCCTTAATAGTCATATCCTTTGTTACCTTTGCCATCGTCTTCCCTCCCAAAAGTAAAAACTTTTTTCTTTATAACATAACACAAAACCTGGAGCTTATAACAACGATTTATTGCACGGCATCTGCCGCCGCGGGCTTTTCCAGCTCTATGATGTTGATTTCAGGCAGCGCAAAAAACCTGAGGGGCAGAACGGATGTGCCCGTACCGTTTGAAACAAGCGAGATAACGCCGCCGCGCTCCCTCCACCTGGAAGCGTACATGGGGAGAAACTGGTCGGGCTCCCCGGGCGACCACAGCCCGAAAAAGGTGGCCTGCCCGCCGTGCGTATGCGCGGCAAGCGCAAAATCAACAAGCTTGAACTCCTGGGCGTATTCATTTCCTTTATCCTTCAGATAAAAGGGGCTGTGCAGCACGAGTATGGCAAAATCGCCCATCGTTATGCCCGAAAGCGCTTCGTCAAGGTTGGGCATCCCCTCATCGTAGTCATCCAGGCCGGCAATGAATATCCTTTGCCCCAGGTGCCATACCTGAACATTTTTATTTACAAGCGGGGTAAAGCCCGCTTTTTTCATTTGGGTGATGATGTCGTCGCTTGGGACCCAGTAGTCGTGGTTTCCCATTATCGCGTATTTTCCAAGCGGGGCTTTTATCCTGGCCAGTTCCTCGAAGCAAACGGGGACGTCGGCAGGGTTTCTCTTCACATAATCTCCGCCAAGTATGACGATATCGGGGGATTCCGCATTCATCAGCTCTACTATGCTGCGGAGCTGCTCGCGGGAGGTATAGGGCCCGAAATGTGTATCCGCCAGAAAGCCGATCTTGACGCCCGAAAAGGATGCAGGCAGATCCTTGCCGTAAAAGCTTTCCCTGTCCACCTGGACCAAAAACGGCTCTGCAAAGCTGTAGGCAAAAAGCAGCGCGAACACCGCAGCTGCGATAGACCAGCAAACGATTCTTTTTTTTCTTTTGTAATTTTCCATATCAAACCTTTGATCTTATACTTAAATGTGATAGAAAACATTATACGAGTAAGGTCTGCATCGGTCAAACCTGCAAATAGCTTACCCTGCCGCGGAGAGCTCAATGTCTCCGAGCGCGGCTATTTTCTCCCCGATGATAGCGACCGCGCCCATGACCCCTTCTATGCGGCATACCTTCTCAAGCGCAGGGCTCAGATCCCCGGGCGTCCGGATCAGGTTGCCCAGCAGGGTCGCGCATGCATCTGCGAGCGCGGCGTCGGGCGCCAGGACTATAGCCGCATCTGCCTGGCCAAAGCTGAGGGAATGCCCCAGCGTTCCTGAGGAAGTGCAGATGCCAAGCGGCGTCTTTTCAGGCCGGATCTTCATCGCTGCCCTTCCGGAGAGGACGGAGGAGCCGGCAAGGATGGCCACATGCCTTTCTTTCCGGCTGGCCATATAGATGTCGCCGCCGTTTTCCACTATAATTTCGCTGCTGTGCTCCCGAAGCGCTTCCCCTACTTCCTGCGCCACAGCTCCGGCTACAGCGGCCATAGGCCCGACCCCCGCTTTTTCTGCCGCGCCGCACATCTTTTTTACGATATCAGGGGCGTCTGCAAGCGGCTGGATAGGGTAAAGCGCCGTAATAAACTCCGGATGCACAGCGGCGTAGCCCTCCAGATCCGCCCTTATCCGGGCAACTACAGTCAGCGCCTCGCGGGAAAGTTCACACAAGGCGCCGATATTCAGGTCTGTCTCTTTGATTTTCACGTTGAAATAGGTGAGGTCGACCCCCATGTGAAGCCGCCTGTACACCCTCTCAAAAGCCATAGATCATGCACTCCGTCAGATAAAGACGTTGAGGTCAATTGCGCGCATGGGGCACGCCTTCACGCAATGCCCGCATGCGTGGCACTTTTCAGGGTCAAACTTCAAGCTGCCTTTTTCGTCCAGGTAAAGCGCGCCGGGGATGCATACTGCAGTACAGGCGCCGCAGTCCACACACAGATCGTCATTATGGATGATGCTTTTATCGAATATGCGGGCTTCAACGCCGATGCTTCGGCAGTATTCCAGCCCTTTTTCTATGTTTTCTTCCGTGCCGGTCAAAGCAATGATGGTTCTGCCGCTTTCGCCCGGGTAGATCTCCGCTTGAAGGATGGAAAACATCAGGTCGTAATTCTTCGAAAGAGTGTAAATGACCGGATCCTCTATCCTTTCCCTTGGGAAAAACAGGGCTACTTTGATAGTCTTCATTTCTTCAGTCCCCCCTTATCTCAAGCGGCTTGAATTTGCCTTCCATCGGCAGCTTTGCTACCGGCTCTGTCAGCAAAAATTCCCCTTTTATTATCATGTCTCGCAGTTTTTCTGCTATCTCCCTGGCTATCTTCAAGCTGGAAAGGGGCGCAGTCGGGATGCGGTTGCCGTTGATCTCTATGCTTCCGCTTCTGAGCTGCGCATAGTTGAACCATCCGAAATCCGGCCGTGAACGGCTGGGAACGCCGTAGTCGAATACTTTGGTATAAAGCCGGTCGTTCCCTTTTGCCAGCTGCTTGGCCAGCTCTTCATCCAGTACGGGCATCGCCATGCCTATGCCAACGAACATGGAGATGCCGTATTTTTCGTAGACCGCCGCCCGGATATAGCGCGTATTCATCTCCCTGAGGTTTCCTACCACGGCGATCGTTGCGCCCGCGCGCCATTCGACGCCGTCATCCGCCTCCGCCCTGTTGAGCGTGCACTGGGTGCCTTCCCATGCGACATAGCCGATGGCGCCGCCAAGAAATATCCGCGTCCCCACGCCTATCGTGCGAAGGTCGGGGTCTTTGAGCAGCGGTGAAAGCTCGCCCGAAGTCGAGTATGTCACGTTGGACATCTTCGGGAGCAGGATGCCCATATAGGTATAAATCGGCGTATCCGTCGAATTCGTCGCAGCCGCATAGTTCTGGTAGGCGTTCCTCGGGTTATACAGGTATGCCTGGTTCAGGTCGTCCAGCGTTATATAGGTATCTATCTCTCTTCTCGGATAGCATGCCGTGCCGTAGCTCCTTGCGCGGAGCCGTACTTTTTTTCCGTCTATCAGGTCCTGTATCACATGGGCGCCGCCATATTCCATCCCCTGCGTTTCAGAGGGCTGGGTGGCGCCGATATAGGTGTCCACTGCCGCCAGGCCGCCGTATGCCTGTACGTCGTTGAGCCAGATTTCCGCCATGCGCATGGGCGGGTCGCTGTGCCCGAAATTGAGGAATGCGCCCGATGAACACATAGGCCCGAAGGTGGCGCAGGTAACTACGTCTACTTCAACCGTCGCGGCTTTGACGCCCTTTTCCTTTGTCAGGGCGATGAATTCTTCGGCGGTCATGACCACGGCCTCGCCGCTTTTTATTTTTTCATTGACTTCGTCAAAAGTCCTGTGCATCTTTCATGCCCTCCCCTTTTATAGGGTCAGCCCCATGTATATAGTTAAATTAATACTCTTTAATATACTTTGCAAGTATATTTTTTATCTGCCGTTGCGCTTTTATCTTATTTTACTTATATTTTAACTGTAAAATCAAGGTGGTGTATTTTTTGCCAAAACCCGTAGTTGTTCGGACAGATCGCATCAATCCCTACCAGAACCTCGCATTGGAAGAGTGCATCCTCGACTCCATAGGCGAAGATGCCATCGTGCTGTTTCTCTGGCAGAGCGCGCGCGCCGTGGTCATCGGACGGAACCAGAATGTATGGCAGGAGTGCGATGTGCGCCTGCTGGAGAGGGAAAAAATCCTTCTTGCACGGCGCATTTCGGGCGGCGGGACGGTATGGCATGACGCTGGAAACCTGAATTTTTCCTTTATCGCATCCCGTGGGCTTTACGATGCCGGGCGTCAGATGCGCTTGATACTTTCTGCGCTAAGCTCTCTGGGCTTTTCCGGTTCCTCTGCGGGGAACAATATCCTTTCTCCGGACGGGCGCAAGGTCTCAGGCAGCGCCTTTACGCAGAGGAGAAACGGCTCGCTGCATCACGGGACGCTGCTAATAAATGCGGATATCGGGGATCTGGTGCGCTGCCTGAATGTCCCGCAAAACACGCTTTCGGGCAAAGCCGTCCCGTCTGTGCGCTCGCACGTATGCAACATCTCCGAATTCATCGGGGGCATCAGCATCAAAGATGTCGCCGATGCCCTCATAAAAAGCTTTGGGGCGGAATACGGCCCCCCGTCTTATGATCATGCTGTAAACGAATCGCGGTTGAATGAGCTTTGCCGTAGGAACGCCTCGTGGGAATGGATATACGGCCGTTCCCCCCGCTTCGGCGCCCGCTTTGACGCACGCTTCCCCTGGGGCAGCATAGAGCTGCTTCTGTCTGTTTCCAATGGGGTTGTGGATGAAGCCGAAGTGTATTCGGGCGCTACAAACGAAAGCGCCGTCCGCTCCCTCGCACTTGCCCTCAAAGGCGCCCATTTCTCATCTTCCGCACTTTCCGAGAGGGCGGCAAAGCTGGCCAAGGAGACCGGCTCTGATATTATAAAGGATATCGCAGGATGGCTCTCTACACTGAATATATAATAAAGGCGGGCTCCAGCCCGCCTTTTTTCGTCTATGTTGTATTTTCTACGAAACGATATCCCCTTGGTAGCTGACTAGAGACGCGTCGTGTACTCCCTGTACGCGCAGGAACCTGTCCACTATGCCGAGGTCTTTGTCCTTGAGCCGCAATTCTAACGTTAGTTCTATACCCTTTGCAGAGACCGTCTTGGACTTCAGTCTCCCCTGAGGCATCTGCCTTAATATCTCGCGCACCTGTGGCAGGCTTTCTTCATCAAACCTTAAGACCAGCAGATAGGGCATGGTGAATTTGATCTTTATGATGGATATGATGACCATCGCAAGCCCGATGACCAAACTTCCGCAGAGCGCGGGCAGCCAGAATTTTGCACCCAGCGCTATGCCTGCCGCGACCGCCCAGAACATAAATACGGTGTCTACGGGGTCTTTTACCGCCGTACGGAAACGGATGATGGAGAGGGCGCCCACCATACCCAGCGTCAGCGTGAGATTGGAGGTGATGGGCATGATGACGAATGCCGTCACCATCGTGAGCATGATGAGGGAGATATTGAATGTGCGCGAATATAGGACCCCCGCAAAGGTCTTGCGGTAGATAAAGAAGATGAAAAGCCCTATGACAAGTCCCAGCCCCAGCGTGGCCAGGATCCTTGTGATGTCTATGTCTCCGAACGTGAAATTATCCAGCACGTTCTTTTTTAAGATGTCGGCGAGTCCTATTTGTGTTGGTTGAGGAGTGGGGGTCATATGTCTATTGCGCCTCCCTTACTTGAGTTGTTTTTAATAATGAAATAATTTATCGGTAAATTTAATTGATGATCTTATTAGTAATCTTATTCGTATCTTATCACTGCCCTGCGCTATATTGCAATGATTATTCATATCTCCTGCACAACACATACTTGGATATGGAGGATCGCGCATTGTTGGGGCCTTGTATCAGTTTGTGGATAATGGTGGGCAGGAAGTTGTTGAACTTTATCTCCATTATCACCAAGCCGTCGGTGACAGCGGGCATGGTCAAAAGGTCTCTATTGAATATGTCAAAGCCATAAACACCGCACAGCCCCATCCGTAAATCTTTATCAAAAGTCACGCGCACGTCTTCGACCGGATAGATAAACGGTTCCCGCGTAAAGTCCACTATTGTTTTGGGCCTCATCAGTTGGTTGCGCATCTGAATGTACATGGCCATGGCGGGCGCTTCTTTCTTATCGGCAAGGAAGCCGAAGTTGCCTGAAATGATGGCTTCGTATTCCTCGCGGGTGAGAGGCAGGGAATCTTTCCGTATGAACTGCCCGCTTTTCACCTTGCGTTCCAGCTTGATCGTTTCATCGCTGAAATCGTAGGTGCGGATGCGGAATTTTTTCCTATCCATCACGCCGCTCAGCTTGTCAATTATAGCGCTGTTGTGAATATCGTCGAAATACAGGCTGCGGATATGGTAAGACCCCCGCTCTTCGGCGTAGCTATCCAGCCGGAGCGCGGCAGAGATGCGCCCTTTCAGGACCTCATATTCCTGCAAATTGAGGTAAAATTTCAGTTCATGCCTGTACGTGGTAAAAACCCAGGGCACTTTTTTTGCTTTTGCCATTTCATTGCTCCATCATTATTTATCCCAAGTCCCTTAAGAGGACGACGGCGGCCGGGTGCCTGCCTTGCCGAAAATCTCCTTCATCTGCTCATCGGTGTAATTAAAATATTTCTTGATGCTCCAGAGGACCCAGCCCTCCCGCTTTTCAGCAAATGTCTCCAGCCGTTTTATCTGCGAGCTCTTCCACGTCTCATACGTGCCTGCTGAGTTTCCATACCCATCGCGCGGCCATCTGACCCTGTCCCTTTTCATCTCTTCATCAATATTGCCGGCCAGTTCATGGATCTTTTCGAGCACGCGCTCCTTGCTGAAAGTGTTTTGCAGGTGGTAGGCAAACCTTTCGAGGAACTTTTGCCGGAAGCCGTCATTTTTCAGCAGGCCGCGCGGCAGCGAGTTGTTCAGCCCGTTGCCATAGCCCGTGCCCTCTACAGAGAAGTATTCCTGCATCGAATCATGGTCTACATTGAAAAACCCCCAGCAAAAATCATAGAGTATCCATCTCCACTTGGCGCCGGGTTTATGCTCCTTCCAGTACTTGATATTCGCCTGGTCGGAATTGGCGGTAAATACCTCGGTCACCAGGTAGTCAATATAGTTGTCCACGTCTATCTGGCTGGCGATATAATCGTAATTTTCCTGTATTGATAGATCGTGCGCTCCGACATACTCTATGAGCGCCTTCCAGTCTGCATTGGTTCCGGCAATTATCTCGCTGTCCTTAATCCCGTTGTATTTGAGCAGGTCAACATCGGCGGGGTCCACATTATAATGCTGCGCTATAAAGTATTCGTTTATTTTCTCGCGCAGGTTGTAAACACCCCAGTACTTCCCGTTGATATATACCACGCATTGCTTGAACGCCTGGACGTCCACGTCCATCTGTCCGTCCACCAAACTGGAGAGCAGTACGTCCCGTATGCGGGAGAGGGGCTGGTCCTGTCCCGATGCGCGCAGTACGAGGTCCTTGTACTCGGTGAACGGCCTTGTGTCAAAGAATGCATACGGTATGGTAGTGCTCCCGTATTGCTGCCTCGTAAGGATGGCAAAGCCCTTCTGTTCCATAGCCCGGCCGTATCCGCCGGTGATACGTATGGCGGCGTCCACTCCCACGCAGAATTTGCCGTCCTCATCAATATATTCGAAGTGCACCGGCCTTTCCCAATCCTGCTTGAAGTTTGCGCCCTTGTACGGGAATATTGCGGAAGCATTGGGTCCCATTTCGTAAATGCCTGTAACAGGGTCAAAGAGATTAGGCGGGTCTGTCGTCAGGCATACGATGGGGAGTGTGGGCAGGGTATCTATCAGGTATGTGGCCGTAGCTATGATGCTTGGCAGGTACCCGTCCTCATAGGCCCTCGCCCTCAGTGGAGTGGGAGTAGATATCGTTATAGGGCCGGTATACTGCTTGTCATTCTTGCCGGGGTCGCTTCCATCCGTCGTATAGTATATCTGCGCTCCGTCCACGGCCATTATCTCCACCTGCTGCGCGACGGCGTATTTACCTGCGGGCAGAGTGAATTGCGGCACCGAAAGGGTCTGCTTTGCCCCGTCGGTATTAACGGCGCCGGGCGTGGGAGTGCCGAAATAATAAAAATCAGGGTTGCTGTCTTTCCTCCCGTAGGACATATCGGCCCGGAGGCCTTCTACGCCTACCTTGTCCAGAAAATTTCCGTTCTTATCAAAAAGCGCCACTAGTTCTCCTTTGGCGCTCAGGCGGAAGTTGGTGTGCAGATAGGGCTGGTCAGTTTTTTTTTGGTTGGCGCCCGAGGCCATGACCACCATGTACTCCCCGGGGTTTATATCCTTGTCAGGGAACCGCCACATGGCCGGGTTGGATGTATTGGTCGTCAGCCCGTAATCCTCCAGGTTTATCACTCTATCGGATGCGTTATGGAGCTCTATCCAGTCGTAGTAGTTCCCCAGAACGCTTTTTATCGTACTGTAATTGGCGTTTGACGCCTCGCTGATATAGAGTTCGCCCAGCGCGGCGCTGTGGTTTTTGATAAAGTCATCGTATCCAGTGTCGGTATTCGGGTATCCCGGCGTCGGCTTGGGTGTGACCTTGAAGTCGCCCTCCCCGTCCGGATTCCGGGCAAGCGCATTGTCACTTTTCAGCTCACTCACTTCGGCTTTGTCTATCTGCCTTCCTTC
>JAUYED010000085.1 GCA_030691525.1 Bacillota bacterium
TGCCCCACACTCTTTTTATCATTACTCTGGAGCGAAGCGATATACCTATTCGGGGTGGGGGCTTGGGAAGAGGGGCAGAACCCCTCTCCCAATACCCAAAAGTACCGCCAGCCGCAGGCGTAAAACCCTATAGAAATGACCTTGATCTCCTCTGACGCTCCATAACCGCTCCAACGCCCACTCTTCTGCCATTGCTTCGAAGCACCCGCTACGCAGCTTTCCTGAATTGTAAATTGTTCTGCGCCTCCGCCCCCCTCACAAAATATTTTTTCCTTCTTGCGCCGATAAAATATGTTATTATTTATTTATCGCTAAAGCTGTATAGCCGGGGTGGGAAACCATGTCTCTTTGTACGTTTGCACCCAATTCGAATATCTATGATATCACGCCGGTAGAAAATATTTTCATTGAAGAATTTATGCGGCACGCGCCGGGAGAGGCAGTGAAGGTATATATCTACGGGCTCAAGCTGTGCTATCACGATAGCGGCATAGAGAACCTTGAGGAGTTTTCCCGCGCCCTGGGAATGAGCTTGACTGCCGTAGCCGAGGCCTTTGCTTACTGGGAGAATACCGGCCTCGTGGTGCGCGTAAGCGATTCCCCCCTGCGCTTTGCGTTCTATAACGTCAAGAACCGGCTTTTCGACAGCCAGCCGCGCGCACCCTTGTACGAGGATGAGAGTTTCAACATTTCCTTGCAATCGCTTTTCGCTCCGCGCCCATTGAAAGCGGAGGACTTCAAACGCGTCTATGACTGGGTGGATATTTACGGCATCGAACGGGAAGCCGTCCTCCTTCTGGCCAGCCACATGATAGCAGAGGAAGAGAAAAAGCAGCCGGGCAAGCGGCCTTCCATAGCACAAATAGAGAAAGAAGCAAAATCCTGGGCTGAAAAGGGCATAAGGGCTAAAAAGGATGCGCAGTCCTACCTTGCCAGTTTCGACGCTTCTTACGAGAGTCTGCAAAACCTTCTTTCATATATAAGCATAAAGCGCCCACCTTCAATGCCCGAGTATGAGCTCTATAAAAAATGGACGGGAGAATGGGGCTTTTCCTACGATGCCATCACTGCCGCCTGCAAAGAGCTCAATAAAATCGCCAATCCCAACATGGCCTATTTGAACAGCGTGCTCCAGTCCTTCCTGAAACAGGGGCTTACGACCCCTGCGAAGATCTCCAGGTACATCAGGCAGCGAGAGGATCGCCAGCAGCCCATCAATGAGGTTTGGCACGAGCTTGGCGCATCCGGTAAACCCGCTCCCAAGGACGAAGAGGCCTACACCCTGTGGGTGGATTCCTGGGGCTTTCCCCATGAAACGGTGCTGGCCGCCGCCAGATACGCCGCCTCCATCATGCCCAAGACCTTCGATAGCATTTCGCATGTGCTTGACGGCTGGCGTGCCCGCGAGATTTTCAGCCCCCAGTCTGCGCATAGCTTTCTGGATCGTATAAGAGGTATAGACGCCGAACTTCGCACCGTATATTCCCGTGCGGGCGTCAACAAAAAGCCCTCCGAAGCCGACCGTATGCTTTATCAGAGCTGGATGGATGCGAGGTATCAGCCGGAACTTGTCTACCTTGCCGCTGAATATTCGGCAGGGGCGAAAAACCCCCTCCAGTATATTAACCGCCTGCTCTCGATATGGCGGGATATGGGGATCAAGACCATCGGCAATGCCCGCGCGGAGCACGGACAGCGTCAGAAGGAGCAGATGAGGGTTCTAACGGTAAAACCCAACGCCTCAGACTATCCTGAAAGGGATTACACTAATGCGGATTTCACCAAATATATCGTGGATTTGAGCAAATATTATAACAAATAAATAGAAGCGGTGTACTTTTTTGAAAGTATCTCTTGATTCAATCCTGGCTGAATATATTGCAAAAAGGCGTCGTGCCGGGCTTGAGCTGCAAAAGCGCATAGATCATGCTTTCTCCCTCTATCCACGGCTGGCCGTATTGATGCGCGAGAAAGAGTCTCTTCTCCGCAGCCTTCCCCTTGCCGCTGCACGGGATGAGGATGACGCCGTTATACTTTCGCGCATCGAGGAGCTTAAAAGCGATATTCTCCATGAACTGAAAGCCCATGGCCTTCCGGATGACTACCTTAATGAGAAGTACGATTGCAAGGTGTGCAACGATACCGGTTATGTCGAAGCAGGTGGCTTGAAGAAGCGCTGCCGTTGCCTTATAAATCGCCTGATCGAGGTATCCTATGGCGATGAGCCGCCTGATCATTTCTCACACAGTTTTGATAATTTTGATCTTTCTATATTTCCGGAATTTTCTAAGACCGATGGTTTTATGCAACGCAATTATATGTCCGATATAAAAGCCAAGCTGCAAGAATTCTCGGATAATTTCCCGAAGAACTCTCGGCCCGGCCTTTTGCTTTACGGTCAAACAGGTCTTGGTAAAACCTACCTTTTGAATTGCGTGAGAAAACGGGTGCTGGAGAAGGGTTATTCGGTGCTGCGGCTGACCTCTTTCCAGCTCATTAATGAGCTGAGAGACATTCACGTATCAGGAACCAGATATCTCAACGATTTTCTTTCTCCCGACCTGCTTGTTGTAGATGATCTTGGTACAGAGCCGTTTTATAACAACATCACGAGGGAATACCTCTTTACGATATTAAATGAACGGATGCAATTGATAAAGCATTTTGCTTTTGCCACAAATCTTGATAAAGATGGCCTGCAAAAACGATATGGCGAGCGAGTGCTCTCCCGGCTTTTCAACGCCCAATATGTCAGTGCATATCCTTTAATAGGTGATGATCTGCGTATTCAGTACTGATTAACGACATCTTTATTACACAAGAAAACTCCAAGAAAAAACCCCTGTTTTACAGATCTGTATTCATCAGCTGCCGGTCCTCGCCCGGGCCGTACTCTGCACTACGCTGCCCGCACTCATAGAAGCCCAGCTTTTCGCGGTATACAGAGATCGCATAAAGGTTTCCGGGGTCCACCGCGAGCTCTACCTTGCCCAGCCCCTCTTTTGCAAGCTGCGCAAGCGCCTGTTTCAAAAGGTGTGTGCCCAGCTCCCGGCCGCGCATATCGCTGCGCATCGCGATGCCCACGAGGTATGCCTTGTCATGCATGTTCCAGTCGCGCATGAAGTACGCAGCCCCGAGCACGGCCTTTCCATCCATCATCGTATAGACCCTGCCGTAGCGGATGAATGGCACGATGTCCCACTTGTTCATCCCCTCTTCGCCGAAAGCGTCACGTTCGATATCCAGGAGCTGCCCCATTATGCGTATATCCGTGTCTGTGATCCTATTCACCGCATAGTCGGGCAGAGGGCTTTCGGTTTGGGAAAGCAGCTCGCTTGAATGGCTGTATTCTTCTTTTTGCTCTTTTGGAAGGGCTTGGGCAGGCGGCTGTGGTTCTTGGAATATCCCGCGCCCGAAAATATCCGGCCCGCCATCATCAGCGGCTACCCTCGCAGGTGGACTTTCGAACGTCATTCCCGTTTTTATATCGCCAAGGTGCGCCGCATCTGGCCGCATCTGGCCCGAAGCGCTGCCCTGGCTGCTTTTTTGCGGCTGGATAGAACAAAAAGCGTTTTTATCTTCGTGCCAGTAAAACCGGAATCTTACGGGTTCTTTCTTAGATGGCTTTACCGGCTTTGGGGCTATCCTCTTTGGTTCGAGCTCATCGTCCACCTCTGGGAAAGAGGCCTTTTCCTGCGCTTTTTCTCGAACGTCCCTGTGCTGCGGCTTTACCTTGGTAAAGCCGTCCTCATCGTCCCAGATCCCCGTGGCGCGGTCATTATCGCGGGTCTTTTTCCGCTCGCCCTGCATACCATCATCGTCAAAGAAGTCGCAGCCCTGCTGCTTCATGTTCACGTCCCCCCACATTCAATCAATAAAAAAACAAATAGTACTTTTCACCTACACCTATTATACATTTTAATCGCTCATTATCAATAATTCATTCTGCATGCGCATTCAATAAAAAATCCATGCGTATTTTGTCGCATGAAAGCATTTGAAAGCATGTCCCTGCCGCTCAATAACTGCTCAATAGCCACTTCCCACAATGATAAGAAGCCCCCCCTCACAACATCTTTAGTCGTTTATTTTCATGATGCTTATGGTCGCGTCATTATTGAGGACTTCTCTTGTCTCCTCGATATATTTCCCCTGCCGCCCGCCCGCAGTAGAGATCAGCCCCGCGCTTGCCATGCTCGTTGCGGTATTGTCGCAAACGATGATATGATCAACTAGCACGATGCCGAGGGCCGAGAGTGCGGAAGCGATCGCTGCAGTCGTCTGTATATCCGTGTTGGAAGGCCGGGGGTCCCCTCCGGGATGGTTGTGTGCAAGAAGTATAGCGGAGCTTGCATGGCGCATAGCCATCTCCGCCACCTGCCTGGGGTATACCGTAAGCTCATCCACAGTCCCTTTGGAAAGCGGCTCGGTATGCCGGACGCGGAACTGTTTATCCAGGCATATGACCAGCATGACCTCCATTTTTTCTTCCCCAAGCAGCACAGATGCGTAATAAGCAGCGTCATGGGCATTTTTCAATATGATGCGCTTGCCCAGTTTTTCTTCCTTGTATTTTTTAAAAACCTGAAGGAACAAGCTGAAGAAGATGGCAGTATTTCTCCCTATGCCTTCGACCCTTTCCAGTTCATAGATATCTCCTTCAAGTACATTTTTTAATGAGCCGAATTTTTTCAGAAGTTTATGGGCGATAGGATTGGTATCAGCACGCGGTATAGCATAGAAAAGCAGAAGCTCAAGGATCTGATGGTCTTCAAATGAGGCCAAACCCTCTTTCATGCACCTCTTTTTGACTCGTTCTCTGTGTCCTTCGTGCATCATTGCACCCCCAAACTATGCTTACAGATATGAAGAAATCGCCTGATCCTAAATATATCAAGCAAACTCGCATGAGGCGCAATCCGTAAGGGGGGCATGCGATTAACAATTTTTCTTTATATTAACACACAGTCCATATTTTGTCGAATTATTTATTTAAATTACTTTATTCAAAATATTTAAATTTATTAAATTTGACACTGTCTGCCGCAAGGTGCTATCATTTTTTACGCATAATTTTTACCCTTTCGCGCGCTTGCCGGCACGTTTTACTAATCTTATCATTTGAGGGGGGCATACTTAAAATCCGGGAGCGCCAGCTAAAAAACGGCTTTGACAGCGTACGGGTCGCTTTTGATATGCTCAGAGAGGTGAAGCAGGAATGAAAAAGATCACTGAAAAAGCGTTTTTCCATACAGCCAGCCAGGTAGGGATAATCCTTTTTGGCGAACTTATCGCTTCGTTTGCAGTGAATGCCTTCATCGTCCCCCACAAACTTCTTTCGGGAGGCGTATGGGGCATAGCCCTGCTTTTGAATTACAAGCTGGGCTGGCCTGTCTACCTTCTCGTATTCCTGATGAACGTCCCGCTCTTTATATTCGGGCTTTTCAGGTTTGGCAAGCGGTTCATCATCCTGACAGGGATCAGCATAGCCGCATCCACATTTTTTCTCTGGCTTACCGCGCTGCTCCTGGACACATGGGACATCTCACTGAAGGTCGAAAGCCCCATCCTTTCGGCACTCTTCGGCGGAGCGCTCGTCGGGCTTGGCATCGGCCTTGTCCTGCGGCAGGGTTCCAGCACCGGCGGCACGGACATCGTAGCGATTGCGCTCAATAAGCGCTATTCTTTTCCTATCGGTACGGTTTCCACCGTGATAAATTTCATCATCATTACGATAATGGCGGCGTTTTTCGGGTTAGAGATCGCACTTCTCACGCTGGTATCCATCTTTGTAAGCAGCCGCGCCCTGGATATCGTGCAGGAGGGGTTTAATAGAAGGAAGACCGTGCTTATAATATCCGACAAAATGGACGAGCTGGTCCCCCGTGTGCTCAATGAGCTGAACCGGGGCGCTACGCTTTTGAAGGGCTCGGGTGCCTATACAGGTGCAGACAAGAATGTCCTCTACTCCATCATCAATACCATTCAGCTTGCCAAGATGAAAGAGATCATCCTGTCCGTGGACCCCCATGCCTTTTTCTCCATCATTGATACAAAAGAAGTCATCGGCAGGGGTTTTTACGATACTCATAAGTAAGAGGTATGGGCATATGGATTTGAATAAGATTCTGGAGGGCTACAAAAAAGATATCGTCCGCTCGGTACAGGAGCTCGTGCGCATCGAAAGCGTACGCGGCGTGCCGGCGGAAGGAAAGCCCTATGGGGAAGGCCCCCATCAAGCGCTTTCATATGTTATGGATCTGTGCAGAAAGCTTGGTATAGAAGCAAAAAACCTGGACGGGCAGGTATGTTTCGCCCGCTACGGGGAGGGCGGCAGGATGCTTGCCATCCTCGTGCACTTGGATGTCGTCCCTGCCGGCGATGGCTGGGACGTGCCCCCTTTTGAGGGAGTGATAAGAAACGGCGCCATTTACGGCCGCGGCACCTGCGATGATAAAGGCCCTGCGATAGCCGCGCTGTATGCGCTGCGCGCGGTCATGGACACCGGATGTCCCTTCAAAAACGAAGTGCGCATCATCTTCGGCTGCGATGAGGAGTCCGGTCAAAACCTTGACATCGCATATTATAAGGGAAAAGAGCGTGCGCCCGATTTCGGGTTCTCTCCGGATTCCGCCTATCCCGTCATCAACGCAGAAAAAGGGATATTGCATGCCACGCTCACAAAAAAGCCCTGTGCCGGAGGGAAAGGCATCCGCATCCTTTCCATGCAGGCAGGCAAGGCGGTCAATATCGTGCCAGGAGAGTGCCTTGTTTCCCTTTCCTGCCCGGGGATGGAGGATGAGCTCATGCATATGCTTGAAGAAGCGGCTCGCAAGCAGAGTACCGTCATTTCTATGCAAAAAAGCAGGGGCACCGTCCTGCTGCAGGTTTTGGGGTCAAGCGCCCATGCCAGCCGGCCGGAAGACGGGGTCAATGCCATATCACACAGCTTTTTGCTTCTCTCCACGCTCCCTCTTGCGGGAGGTCATAATGAAGATGCTGTGCGCGCCCTTGCGGAAAAGATCGGCCTCACCCAGCATGGCGAAAATATAGGTCTGGATATCACGGATAAGCCGACAGGACGACTGACGCTGAACCCCGGCATGCTTGCCGCAGACGGGAACGGCTTTGTCCTGAAGATTGATATACGCTATCCAGCAGCTGCTTCAGGGGAATTCATCCAGTCGGCACTCGAAGCTGCGTTTTCAGAAAAATTCGAAGTGGCTGTGGTCCAAAACCTCGACCCGCACTACGTCCCCGAAGACAATACAGATATCCGGACACTGCTGGATGTTTACGAGCGGCATACAGGCCTTCCGGGTTATTGCTATGGAGTAGGCGGCGGCACGTACGCACGCGAATTCAGCTGCGGAGTGGCATTCGGGCCTTATCTCCCCGGCGAAAAGCACCTTTCGCATATGGCCAACGAACATATTTCCATCAAATCGCTCATGCTCAACGCCCGTCTGATGGCGCACGCCATCATGCGCCTCAGTATTTGAAAAGTAATGCTTGATTTATCGCCCATTTCTGCTAAAATCCTAAGTAATACAGTTCAACAGGCGTGAAATACATCAGTAAAAAAATAAAGATTCTTAGGGGAAGGTCAAGAAGGGGACGGCAATCTCTTTCCCAAAACGAACGAAAAAGAGCGTGATGTGAAATTATGCACAAGCGGCTTTTTATTATCTTTGCTGTTTTTCTCATTATCGCAACCCCGATAACGGCATTTGCGAAACCGCCTGCGGAGGGTGATGGCCGGGGCGGCGGAGAGATGCTCGCCGCAAAGGCAAAGGCGGCAATCACTGGTTTTTACGCTTGGGATCCATCGGATAGCCCTATTTCCCTCACGCGGCTCCAGTACGCCAGCGGGCTGACCTTCTTCGGTGAAGTCCCCGCCAGGGTTGATAGAGTGTCCCTTGCTCCGTCTGCCAATGTCTCCGGCGGTACATTCGCCTATTATATCGGGAAAACAAAAATAGGGCCTTCTTCCATCCCTCTTTCGTTCGGGTATAACACGATAAAAATATCCATGCGCATAGGTAGCCGCACGGTTTACGCATACGTGAGCATACTCCGGCAGAACCACTTTTATGGGGCTGTGGCGGAAGGCGGGGCGCAGCTTCTCCAGACACCTTCGGGCACGGAAGTCCTTGAAGTGCTGCTTCAGGGCGCCGCCGTGGAGGTCCTGCCCCTAAGCAGCGAAGAAAAAGCTGCCTCCCACGGATTATCCTGGACCTTCTGGTCGGAGGACATCCCCTTTTGCAAGGCCGCTTATAACGATTCTATCGGGTATATTGAATCCAGGAAGCTGCTAATTAGCGCCGGCAGCGGATGCCCGGCAAATACCCGTTTTTATCCCGAAGAGCAGGGCGGCGTCTATGCAGTCACCAGCCAAATCTATTCAACGTATATATACGCTGCACCAAGTCTCAAATCAAAGAAAATATATTCCCTGCAGCGCTGCACGCCCCTCACCCTGTTTCCCGATACCCGTACCTCGGACGGGAAGCGTATCTGGTACCGGGTGAAAAGGAACGGCGTTTACGGCTATGTGAGGGAAAAATACATTGACGTGGGGCTTCAGCCGGCTTCGCCCAAAGAAGAAGTATTGCCCGCTCTTCCCGGCCTGCCGCTGGCAGAGCCCGAATATATGGACTTCCCCGTCTCATATGTAGTGCCTGTCGGCGATTCTTTTATGGCCGTTCCTATAAAAAGAAGCCCTTCGAGCCGCAGCCGCACTATCGGCACAGTCTTTGCCGATACCACCGTCCTTCAGGTCTTAGACCCCAAGCCCGTCAACGGCTATATCAAGATCCGTGCCGCTGCCTACTATGGCAACCTTGTCCGCACCGGCTACATGCCCGCTGCCGGCGTCAAGACTGTGTACGCGAACAGCCGATATGGCGTCATCGTTAATACCTCGCAGCAGCGCGCCTATTTTTATGAATACGGCAAGCTGATGGATGTTGTCCCCTGCACAACGGGTTCACGGGATCTATATACGCGCTACGGCATGTTCCTGATTTCAGACCGCAAGCCGTTTTTCCCGGGAGATACCTCCGATTCCACCGTTTATTACTGCACGCAGATAACAGGAAGAGTCTTTTTCCACAGCGTTATGTATTCTATGGCCACAGGCGATATAGACCCCAAGTCCCTCTCCCAGATCGGCGTCGTCCCCGCATCATCGGGCTGCATCCGCCTTCCCATAGACAAAGCAAAGCAGGTCTATGAAACTTTCCCGCCGGGCACAGTAATAATAGTGAAAAAGTGAGTATAAAGCTATCACCCGCCGGAAGCGTAATCCTATGGATATGACCCTTATCTATTCCGACGCTTATTAACCGCTCTACAACCGCTCCAACGTCCTACTCCTCTGTCATTGCGAGGAACGAAGCGACGCACCTCTTCGAGGTGGGGGCTTGGGAAGAGGGGCGAAGCCCCTTTCCCAAATACCCGTCAAATGTCAGTAGAAAGTAGTTTGGAGACGAAGAGCAGCGCCCTGCCGGCCGTGCGCAGCACAGGCAGGGCAAGAGGGGGAAGGTTGGGAAGGGGGCGTAGCCCCTTTCCCATGATTGGCAGGGGCCTATGCCCTTGGGGGCGCAGCCCCCAAAAGGTAATGTTCCCCTCCCGTTCTTATAAACCTTATATTATCTCTCTGATTGATAACGGGAGGGGTCAGGGGTGGGCATATATTTCAAGAAGTCTTAAACACTGATGGGTGTCGGTGAATTATTGCGCCTGTAGTCCCGTAGGGACGAAAGGCCAATTCTGAGCCGACACCCAAACTAAAAGCACCCTCCCGTTTAATGATAACTTCGACAACCTCTCAACCCGATAACGGGAGGGATAGGGGTGGGCGGCTTCACATACCCGTACTATATCCGATGGGGTCTGGGGCTTTATCGCGACCGGAGTTCCTTTAGGGACACAGGGAGCGGTACCGCCCCAGCGGGGTTTTGGGTACTTTTGCACCGGCGCAAAAGTACCGCCGCCGGCAGGCAATGCCCTAAAGAAATGACCCTTATCTCCTCTGCCGCTCAATAACCGCTCAGTAAACGCTTTATAACCGCTCCTCCTATTGCTCAATCCGTTCCCAAATTGTAAATTGTACATTGTACATTGCGCTGACGTTAATCGCTTGCTATAATCAAAAGCGTAAAAATAAACCCCTTAGACCTTTATTTTTTTGTATTTTGAAAGGTGTTGCTAAATATTGGGAGCAGATGAACTGCGCAAAAAATATCTTGATTTTTTTGCCGGGCACGGGCACACCGTGATCCCCAGTGGCTCATTGATACCCGAAAACGACCCCACCGTCCTTTTCACGACGGCAGGCATGCATCCTTTGGTACCCTATCTCCTGGGCGAAAAGCACCCGGCTGGAAAGCGCCTCGCAAACGTGCAGAAGTGCGTGCGC
>JAUYED010000130.1 GCA_030691525.1 Bacillota bacterium
TATGCTGATGAAGGGCTCTTATCCGCAGTACCTTAAAACGAGGATCCTTTCGGACAAGGGGCATCTTTCTAACGTGAGCGCTGCTTCATCTGCCGCAGATTTGGCGAAGGCGGGGGTGCAGGGCATCGTACTGGGGCACATAAGCCGCGATAACAACAGAGAAGAAAAGGCATTCTCCGAAGCCGCCGGCGCCCTGGCAAGGATAGGCGCCACACCCAGGGACATCTTCCTGGGGCTTGCGTACCGCGACAGCTACGGCAGCTTTTACAGGATACGCTAAAGCGTGGATGTTTTGTTTCCTTTGAAATAGTGTTTATATGTCTTGGGGAAGGTAAATTTTGAATAAACGGGGGATGATATGGAACCAAGGGCTGCATCCAAAATGACGTTGAACGTGATATTCCTCATTACGGTCGTGGGGTTTTTTATAATTGATATAGCGTTGGGAGTAGGATGAACGACATCCTAAGAAAAATATCGTGCCCGTTATATGGGCGGAAAGGTTGAGATTTATGAAGAAGATTTTATTGAAACTATCGGCAGCCGTACTTGTGGCAGCGCTTATCGCAACGCTCGCAGGATGCGGAACAAACCTGGCGCTGCTTACCAAGGTGGACGCAGCGGTCCAGAAACTGAATGTAGCCAATGCCTACCAGACGAAAATGACAACCGACATGACTATAGGCGGCAACGCCCTTGGCCAGAACGGTGATATTGAAGCAAGTGTCTCGGGCAATATCATAAGGTCCGGCGAAGACTATTATATGAAGCTGGAAATAAGCGGGCAGGCCATGGGAGAAGACCAAACTACGGAGATAACTGCATACATCAAAGACAGGTATGCTTATGTTGATAGTGGCACCGGCCAGTATATGAAGATGGAATCAGCACAAGCGATGCAGCAGTTTAGCACATCCAGATTGGCTCTCGTCACCAGCGCCGCCCTGAAAAATGCAAAATTTGCGGTAGATGAAATGCAGATAACCGTCGGCGGAGAAGCCATGTCGGTTGACCGTGTCAAAATAACGATGGATCCGGAGAAAGTCAAAGATTTCATCAGAGAGCAGTTTTCATCCCAAATAGGAAGCCAGCTGGGTGAGAATGGTGCACAGGCACTGGATATATTATTTGCTATGATGGAGATAGATGATTTCTCTTACACCCTGTATCTCAATGGCGATGACATTGCGCGGATCGAGACAGTCATGAAACTGAATTTCAGCCTCCTCGGCCAAGGTATTGATATGGATATGTCGTCAAAAATGGATATTATCAAGGTGGCAGACAGCATCGAGATACAGTTCCCGGAATTCAACGACAGCAATACGGTGGATGCATTGCAATAAGGGTTAAGGACTAAATAGTTGTACAATGAGTAAAGCGCATGGCTAAATGGCCGTGCGCTTTTTTATGGGAAAGGGGCTATGCCCCCTTCCCAACCTTCCCCCGTCTTGCCCTGCCTGTGCTGCGGGTATTTGGGAAAGGGGTTTCACCCCTCTGCCCAAGCCCACCCCCCGAGTTAGGACGGGTTACTGCGTTTGATTAAGCCGATTGCAAGAACGGATTGCCGCATCGCTACGCTCCTAAGCAATGACAGGAGTGGGGCGTTGGAGAGGTTATAGAGCGGTTATGGAGCGGCGGGGGGGAGATTGCCTCAAGCTTGCCAGTCATACGCTTTTGAATTATCATATTCATCAAAAGAAGGTGCAAATGAATTGAACGTCAAAATCGCATGCGTCGGGCGGCTAAAAGAGCAGTTCTGGAAGGATGCGGTAAGGGAGTACGAGAAACGGCTTTCACGTTATGCGCATATTAAAATCGTGGAAGTAGAAGACGAAAAAGCACCCGAAAAATTCAGTGCTTCCCAGGCGGACGAGGCAAAACGCAAAGAAGGGGAAAAACTGCTACGCTGTGTGGATGGAGGCGGATACGTCATCGCGCTGGATGTGCAGGGAGAAAAGATGGGGAGCGAACGTTTCGCAGCATTGCTCGAAAAGCTGGCGCTTTCCGGAAAAAGCACGATATGCTTCCTCATCGGCGGCTCCCTCGGGCTTTCTCCCGATGTACTTTCCCGGGCGGACATGCGGCTATCTTTTTCGGATATGACATTTTCCCACCAGCTCATGCGGCCTGTCCTGATGGAGCAGATATACCGCGCGTTCAAGATAATCCGGGGAGAAACGTATCACAAATAGCCAAGGGCGTATATACTGATATAATACCGCCTTGTTAAAAAGAAATGATCTTCAAGAGGGTAAAAGATGCAGGGTAGCGAAGCCGGCCAAAGCTGGTTTGGACGTTTTGCACAGAAGAATATGCCTTCGCTTTGCAGACGCGGTTTCAGGGCCTACTGGGGCGGACAGCTTTTCTCTGCGATAGGCGCGTGGATGCAATCGCTCGCGCTTTCCTGGGTGGCGTTGCAGCTCTCCCCCTCGCCCGTCTGGCTGGGCGTTTTCGGCTTTGCCCAATATATGCCCATGCTGCTCTTTACGCTGCTTGCCGGTGCCGTTGCCGACAGGATAAAAAGGCGGAATATGCTTCTGACGACGCAGGTATCGCTTACCGGACTGGCGCTTCTCATCGCCCTCATTTTCTTCCTGAATATACAGTCATACCCGCTCCTGCTGGCCGCCGCTATTATAAACGGGACGCTGATGGCCTTCGATATGCCCGTACGGCACGTATTCGTCAGCGAGCTTGTCCCGAAAGACGAATTGAGAAACGCCGTTGCCTTCAACACCGCTTCATTCAACGTAGCAAGGGTGATCGGCCCGCTGCTTGCGGGCGTCGTGATGGGTGCAGTGGGGGTAGCGTGGTGCTTCATGCTCAATGCGCTGAGCTTCGTGCCCGTCATTTTCGTCATTTTTTTCAGCAGAGCGGGAAGGAAGAAGCCCGAGCATACCGGAAGAGGCATTTTCAAAGAATTCATCGAAGGGCTGAAATACATTGGCACGCACAAGGTACTGCTCAGAGTATCCGTCATCGCATTCATTACCATGATGATGGCTACAAACTACAATGTGCTGATGCCTTTGACGGCCCGCGATTCGCTGGGGCTCGGCGAAACAGGGTACGGCGTGCTGATGACATGGCTGGGCATAGGCGCGATCGCCGGCTCGCTTTTCACGGCTATGGCGCATAAAACGTGCACCAAAAAGCGGATGTTCGAAGCGATGTGCATAGCCGCCTGCGCTGCGATAACTATGATCGGATTCATGGGGAATTATATCATTACCGCCATATCGCTGGTATTGACGGGGTTCACATTCGGCGCATTCATCACCATGACCAATACGCTGCTGCAGGAAAA